>CACKZG010000005.1 GCA_902604545.1 uncultured Pelagibacteraceae bacterium | reverse complement strand
TGGGATAACAAAAAACCAACAGCACAAATGTTAGGAAGATGGCAGCCTTTTCACGATGGACATTACACTTTGTTTAAAGAAATTATTAAAAAAACTGGACAAGTTTGTATTCAAATTAGAGATGTGCAAGGTGTAGATGATAATCCTTTTGATTTTGATACAGTAAAAAAAAATATTGAAGAAAGGTTAAATCCTGAGTTTGAAGGACAATTTAAAATAATGTTAGTACCTAATATTACAAATATTTGTTATGGTAGAGGAGTTGGATACAAGATTGAGGAAATAGTTTTAGACGAAGAAACTCAAAAAATATCAGCTACTAAGATAAGAGCAAAAATGAGAGAAGAGGGAAAGTTAAAATAAACTTAAATGAACGATAGACTTAAGACTATTGTAGATTTAGAAAAATATCCAATACACGATTTAAACTCAGCAATAATTAAAAACCTAATTAAAAAATGTAAAGAAGAACTTGATCAACATAGCTGTTCAACAATTCCAAATTTTATTTTGCCTAAATCACTCAAAGTAATGAACTCTGAGTTAGAAAAACAATTAGAAGAAGTGTACATGTCTAAAGAGAGTATAAATGCTTACTTGTATGCAAAGGACGACCCTTCATTACCAAAAGATCATCCAAAAAGAACTTTTATGAATAGATACAATGGATATTTAAATTCAGATTGTTTTCCAAAAGATTCTGAGATGAAATATCTTTACGAAACTGAAGAACTTTTAAAATTTGTATCTGCTTGTTTAGGCGTTTCACCTATTTACAGATGGGCAGATCCCCTAGCGTGTCATGCGTATAATGTTATGAAACCAGATGGAGTACTACCATGGCATTTTGATAGTTGTGAATTTACACTTAGTTTGATGATTCAAAAACCTGAGAAGGGAGGTGTATTTGAGTACTGTCCAAATATTAGAGAACCTGGAAATGAAAACTTCAAAGAAGTACAAAAAGTTATAGCAGGAGACAGGACTAGAGTAAGACAATTGAAATTAGAGCCAGGAGATTTACAAATATTTAAAGGTAGATTTACTTTGCATAGGGTAACAAAAGTTGAAGGCCAAAAATCAAGATATATGTGTATTCCAGCTTATGTTTTAGATCCATGGAGAGTAAACACTCCAGAACACTCTAAAGCTATTTATGGAAAAGTTTTACCAATTCATATAGAAAGAAATCAGGCCAGATCCGATGGATTAACTGATTAAATGACTAGCAACATTAAAATAAAAAAAATTAACAACGAAGTTTCATCAATTATCATTGATGAACCAAAAACTTATAACTCTTTATCATTTCAAAACCTTTATGATCTATTGAAAGCATTTAAGAAATTGGATTCTAATAGAGAAGTGAAAGTCATAATATTAGAGGGCACTGGAAAAGGATTTAGTGCAGGACATAATTTAAAAGAAGTGAGAGGTTTAAAAAAGAGAGACAAATATTTAAAATTATTTAATCTTTGTTCAAAAGTAATGCTTCAAATTGTTGAAGGCAGGAAACCTGTAATTGCTAAAGTTCATGGAGCAGCATTTGCAGCTGGATGTCAATTGGTTGCAAGTTGTGATTTAGCATATAGCACTAAAGATGCATTATTTGCTACACCCGGAGTAAACATTGGTTTATTTTGTAGTACACCTATGGTTGCAGTCAGTAGAAAAATAAATCGAAAACCTATGATGAAAATGTTGCTAACTGGAGAACCTATCAATGCAAATTATGCAAAAGAAATAGGGTTGATAAATGATAATTTTTCAAAAGCCAAATTAAACAATGAAGTGTTAAAAGTAGCAAATAAAATTGCTTCTAAATCTAATTTAACGATAAAAATTGGAAAGCAAGCTTTTTACAAACAATTAGAAATGCCATTAAGTAAAGCTTACGCTTATACAAGTAAAATGATGACCCTTAATATGATGGCAATGGATGCAAAAGAAGGAATTTCTGCATTCCTCGAAAAACGAAAACCAAAATGGAAAAATAAATAATGATAAAGAATGTTTTAATAGTTCTTTTTATTATTGTTGGAATGTTTGTAATTTATAATTTTAAAGATCATAATCAAACAAGAGCAATACACGCTTGTATTGCTGGTAGTCAAAAATTAGAAAAACCAATGACAGTTCCTGAAGCTAAAATATTTTGTGAAGAACAAATTAAAAATAATAAATGAGTGATATCGAAAAAATTCTTTCTAAATATAAATCAATTGCAATGGTAGGAGTTAGCAACGATCTAACAAAAGTATCAACTATAGTTATGAAATATATGCAAAAATATGGTTTTAAAGTTTATCCTGTTAACCCTAGAGCCGCAGGTCAAAAAATTTTAGGAGAAGAAGTTTTTGCCAAAATATCTGATATTAAAGATCAAGTTGATATTGTAGATGTTTTTAGACCATCAAAAGAAGTTTATGCCATTGCAGAAGACGCAGTTAAAATTGGTGCTAAAGTTTTATGGTTACAGCTTGGTATACGAGACGAAAAGGCAAAAGAATTGATGGAAAAAAATGATATTAAGTATATTGAAAACAAATGTACTAAAATGGAATATCAAAAATATTTTTTAAAAGTTAGACAAGCTTTTCCAGTTTTAAGTGACTAATGAGCAAAATAATTAAATTTTTAGACAGCACTTTTTTAGATTTGGGTCGTCAATTTAAATGGAATTATCTACCTCCATTAATGGTTTATATGGCTGCAGGTATTTCTGGTTTAACAGGTATTGTTGGTACATTTTTTGTTAAAGATTATTTAAATTTATCAGCAGCATTTTTAGCAGGCCTAGGTTTTTGGGCTGGAATTCCTTGGGCATTAAAAATGCCATTAGGACATTTAGTAGATCTAATCTGGGAGAGAAAAAATTACATGGTCTATTTTGGAGCTTCATTGATAGCTCTTAGTTTACTAATTATGTATGGATTGATTATTCATACTGAAGATATGTCCCAAATATTTTCGGTAGAAACATGGTTTGTAATAAGTGTGATTTTAGCTCCAGTTGGTTATGTGGTTCAGGACGTTGTAGCCGATGCTATGACAGTAGAGGCAGTTCCTTTGGTTGATGAAACAGGAAATGATTATTCTAAAGATCAAATAAAAATTATGCATACAACAATGCAGACACTTGGAAGGTTTGCTATTATTGGCGGTACAGTACTTGTTGCATTAGTTAATGTAATTTTGTTTAGGGACGTGGAAAGCCTACAGCAGGCCGATAAGATAGATTTATACGGTACTATCTACATTTATGCTCTTGTTATACCTTTAGTTTCTATACTGGGTGTAATTTTAGCCAATTATTTAAGACATAAAAAAATACAAACTTTAAAATCTAAAGGTCTAGAATTTAAAGATGAAAGAGGTAATGAAAAAACAAAAATAAACTGGTGGATATTAGGAGGAAGTTTAGTTTTTGTTATTTTCACATTGTCTATTGGTTCATTTAAAGTTCCGTTTGCACAAGAAATTGTTTTTATAGGCTCAGTTATAATTATTTTGTTTTTAATGTTTAAACTTATTAAGGAATTACCTCAGGAATTAAGATTAACAATTGTAGGTACAGCAGTAATTATCTTTGTATTTAGAGCCATGCCAGGTCCTGGACCAGGATTAACTTGGTTTGAAATTGATGAGCTTGGATTTAATGAACAGTTTTTTTCTGTTCTATCATTATTGGCATCAATTTTAACATTAGCAGGAATTGTATTATTAAGACCTTTTATGGCAAATAATTCAATTGCTAAAATAATTGTAGTTCTAAGTATTGCAGGTGCGATTTTGTTTTTACCAAGTGTTGGAATGTATTATGGTTTTCATAACTGGACATCCTCGTTAACAGGTGGAGTTGTTGATGCTAAGTTTATTGCATTAATTAATACTGCATTAGAGTCTCCTCTTGGGCAAGTATCAATGATACCTTTACTCGCCTGGATAGCAAAAAATGCTCCTGCACATTTAAAGGCAACCTTTTTTGCAGTTTTTGCATCTTTTACAAATCTTGCATTATCAGCGAGTGCGTTAGGAACAAAATATTTAAATGAAATATTTACTGTAACAAGAGAAGTGAAAGATAAAGTTTCAGGTGAAATACAAACTACAGCAGATTATTCCGAACTTGGAATACTGTTAATTTTTGTAACACTTTTAACATTAATTCTTCCAATTTTATTTGTATTTATAATTAATAATAGTAAATACAAAACTACTGAATAAAAATTTTATAAAATGAAAAAAATTTTCCTAGTGTATGGGCACTACAATGACAATTCATTTAATGCAGCAATTCGAGATGAATTTGTTAAACAATCAAAAGTAAATGGAAATCAGGTAGATGTTATTGATTTATATAAAGAGAAATTTGATCCTGTTTTTGCTGGTGAAGAACCTGATCAAGAAGTTTTAGATCATAGAAAAAGAATCGAAGAAAGTGATACAATTGTTTTAATTGCTCCAATTTGGAATTTTAGGATGCCAGCGATAGTCGAGGGTTGGATAGATAAAGTTTTAGCCCCACCTTGGGCGTTTAGATTTAAACAGTTGGTTGGAAATTACGGTTATCCAATTGGAAACTTAAGAGATAAAAAAGCTATAATATTCTGCACTTATGGTTCACCAAGATTAGCAATTACAACTTTTTTTTTAAACTTACCAATTAGAAGATTAAAAAGAGGAGTATTCCATATGTGTGGCATATATAACATTGTCTATAGAAGATATTTTGCAGTACCCTTTGTCAGTGATGCAAAGAGACAAGAATTTTTGAATGATGTTAGAAAAACCGCTAATAATCTTTAAAGCTGTAATCTTATATTTTTTCTTTATCTCATTTTCTTACGCTGAATTATTAAGCCCCAATAGCACTATAAGCCCGAAAGAAGTTATTAAAATTCAATTGAGTGGGCTTCAACAAAATGATCTTGAATATAAAGATAGCGGCATAGAACAAACTTGGAAATTTGCTCATCCAAATAATAAGAGAGTAACAGGACCATTAAGCAACTTTAAGATGATGATAAAAAGCGACTCTTATGGGATGATGATTGACCACCTAAGTCACACAATAACTGAGCTTGGAAGTAGTGACAAATGGGCTCAATTTGAAGTTATCATTCTTGATAAGGATAAAATTTATCATAAATTCAATTGGCAAGTCGAAAAGTACACCTCTGAGGGAACTTTGAAAGACTGTTGGTTAACCACAATGGTATCCAGTCCAATCCCTCTTGGAAGCTCAATTTGATTGCCCACATATACATTTTTGTTTCGTAATAATTAAAAATTTAGTAGGAATCGCAGAATGAAAACAAAAACTAAAGTTGTAGTAGTTGGTGGAGGAGTTGTAGGGGTAAGTGCCCTTTATCATTTAGCAAAAAAGGGCTGGTCTGATGTTGTTCTAGTTGAAAGAAAAGAGTTAACTTCTGGATCTACTTGGCACGCAGCAGGACTACTACCTTTATTTAATATGAGTTATTCAGTTGGACAACTTCATAAATATGCAGTTAATCTTTACAAAACATTAGAGGAAGAAACTGGAAAAAATGTTGGCTTTAGTGTTGTTTCAAATATTCGTCTAGCAAGTACAAAAGATAGAATGGATGAATACCATCAATACGCAGGCGTAGCTCGAACTATCGGAGTAGATGTTAAATTTTTGAAACCAGAACAAGTAAAAGAAATTTGGCCATTATGTCATACAGATGATTTAGTTGGCGCAATACAACACCCTGAAGATGGATATATTCAACCAGCAGATTTAACACAAGCATTAGCAACAGGTGCAAGAAATAGAGGAGCAGAAATTTATAGAAATACAACTGTCCTATCAATGAGGCAAACTAAAGATGGATGGATTGTGGAAACAGATAAGGGATCAATAGAGTGCGAACATGTTATTTCTTGTTCTGGAAATTTTGCGAGACAAACAGGTGAAATGGTAGGATTAGATATTCCAGTAATACCTGTTGAACATCAATACATTGTTACAGAACCACATCCTGCAATTCAAAAAAGAAAAAAAGATGGATTACCAGAAATGGGAGTCTTAAGAGATAGTGATAGCAGATGGTATATGAGGGAAGAAGCTGGAGGATTGATTTTAGGTCCTTATGAAGATGGAGCACCAGCTTGTTATGTAGAAGGTCCATCAAAAAATTCAGAATATGAGTTATTTCAAGAAGACTTAGACAGATTAGCTCCACACATTGAAGGTGCAATTCACAGAGTACCTGCGTTTGGAGAAGTTGGAGTAAAGAAAGTTTATAATGGAGCAATCTGTTATACTCCTGATGGAAATCCAATTGTTGGTCCTGCATGGGGACTTAAAAATTTTTGGATTAATGAAGGACATAGTTTTGGAATAACTGCAGCAGGTGGCGCAGGCTGGCAGTTAGCAGAGTGGATCGTTGATGGTGAACCTACAATTGATATGTTAGGAGTTGAACCAAGACGTTACGGTAACTATGCAACTAAATCTTATTTGAAAGCAAAAAATGAAGAAGCGTATAGCCATGTATTTATTGTTCACTATCCAGATGAAGAAAGACCAGCAGCAAGACCATTAAGAACAGCTCCTTGTTATGAACGAATGAAAAATTTAGGCGCTGTTTTTGGTCAGAAGTTTGGATGGGAAAGACCTAATTTTTTTGCAACAGATGGAATGGAACAAAAAGATGATTGGTCATTTAGAAGATCAAAATGGTTTGATGCTATTAAAAAAGAATGTCAAAATGTAAAAGAAAACGTAGGTCTTTTAGATATGACTGCATTTGCAAAATGTAGAATAAAAGGGCCTAAAGCAGAGGAATTTTTAGATTATTTAGTAGCTAATAAACTTCCAAAAAAGATTGGAAGGATAAACTTATGTCATGCCTTGAATACTAAAGGAGGAGTACATTCAGAATTTACGATTATGAAAGAAGCAGAAAATAGTTATTATCTAGTTTCTGCTGGAGCAAATTTAAGATTAGACCATGATTGGATACAAAAATGGATGCCAGATGATGGGTCAGTAATATTTGAAGATCTAACAAATAGCACAGGTGTTCTAGTAGTAGCAGGTCCTAAAGCTAGACAGTTAATGCAAAAGGTTTCTATAGATGATTTTTCAAATGAAAATTTCAAATGGCTAACTGCAAAAAATGTAAATGTTGGATACGCTCCAGTAAATGCAATGAGAGTAAACTTTGTTGGTGAGCTTGGTTGGGAATTACATCATCCAATTGAATATCAAAATCATATTTTTGATAAATTAATGGAAGCGGGAAAAGATTTAGGAATTAAACCTTTTGGAATTAGAGCCATGAACAGTTTAAGAGTTGAAAAATCTTATAAGCTAGTTGGTACAGAATTATCAATTGAATACTCACCATATGAGTCTGGTCTTGATAGATTTGTTCACCCAAATAAAGGAAACTTTATTGGATTAGAGGCACTTAATAAATGGAGAGAAAAAGGTTTTGATAATAAATTAGTTACTTTAGAAGTTCATAATACTAAAGATGCTGATGTGCTTGGAAATAACCCAATTTTTAAAGACGGAAAAGTTGTTGGAAGAGCAACTGGAGGCGAATTTGGATTTAGATTAGATAAATCAATAGCTCTTGCAATGGTTAAGCCAAATTGTTCAAATGTGGGCGACAAATTACAAGTTGATATATTAGGTGAAATGTACGACGCTACTGTTTTAGATGAGAGTCCATATGATTCAGAAAATAATTTATTAAGAGCTTAATGAAAATTTTAGTAGCTGTAAAAAGGGTTATTGATTACAACGTTCAAATCAGAGTTAAAGAAGACGGAACGGGTGTAGTTACTGACAATGTTAAAATGTCAACCAATCCTCCTGATGATAATGCAATAGAAGAGGCTGTAAAAATTAAAGAGGCTGGTAAAGCTACAGAAGTAGTTGCAGTAACTGTTGGAGAAGAAAAAGCTCAAGAAACAGTTAGGAAAGCTTTAGCAGTTGGTGCAGATAGAGGTATTCATGTAAAAGTTGATGGAATTCTAGAGCCACTCGCTGTTTCAAAAATTTTACAAAAAATAGTAGATAAAGAAAAACCAGATTTAGTATTTATGGGTAAACAAGCAATTGATGACGATTGTAATCAAACAGGCCAAATGTTGAGTGCTTTATTAAATTGGCCACAAGCAACATTTGCCTCTAAGATTGATGTTAAAGATAATAAATTAGAAGTAACTAGAGAAATAGATGAAGGTCTTGAAACAATTGAAATAAATGTTCCAGCTATTGTAACTTGTGATCTTAGGCTGAATGAACCAAGATATGCATCACTACCAAATATAATGAAGGCTAAGAAAAAACCTATCGAGGAAATTGCTGCTTCTGATTTAGGTGTAGATGTATCACCAAGATTAGAACAATTAAAAGTAGAGGAACCTCCAAAAAGAAAAGCAGGTATAAAAGTAGCAAATGTTGCTGAATTAGTTCAAAAGTTAAAAAATGAGGCGAAGGTAATTTAATGGCAGTTTTACTTATAGCAGAACACAATAATAAAGAATTAAGACCATTTACTCTTAATGCAGCTACGGCAGCATCTCAAATTGATTCAGATGTTCATGCTGTAATTATTGGTCAAAACTCTGCAGATGCTGCAAAACAATTATCTGAACTTCCAGTAGTTAAAAAAGTATTGAGTGTAGAAGGAGCTCACTATGAAAACTTCACAGCAGAAAATTTTGCTCCAGTGATTATTAAGCTTGCAGAAAGTTATTCTCACATTATTTGTTCGGCAAATACATTTGGAAAAAATTTGATGCCACGAATTGCTGCTCATCTTGATACATCGCAAGTAAGTGACATTATTAAAGTAATATCACCAGATACTTTTTTAAGACCAATTTATGCAGGTAATGCTTTTGCAACAATTAAGAGTAATGATGCTAAAAAGTGCGTTACAATCAGACCCACTTCTTTCGATCCATGTGAAAGCACAGGTGGATCAGCCCCAATTGAAAAAGTAGATTCTAGTGAAGAGTTTTCGAATACAAAATTTATCAAAAGAGAAGAAATTAAATCTGATAGACCTGAGCTTGGAACAGCAAGAATTGTTGTATCAGGTGGCAGAGGAATGCAAAGTGGGGACAATTTTAAATTAATTACAGAAATTGCTGACAAACTAGGTGCAGCAATTGGAGCATCAAGAGCGGCAGTAGACGCTGGATACATAAGCAATGATCATCAAGTGGGGCAAACAGGAAAAGTAGTGGTGCCAGATCTATATATCGCTGTTGGAATTTCAGGTGCTATTCAGCATTTAGCAGGAATGAAGGAAAGTAAAGTTATAGTTGCAATTAATAAAGATGGTGAAGCTCCAATCTTTAGTGTTGCAGATTATGGACTTGAAGCTGATTTATTTGAGGCACTGCCTCAGTTCATGGAAGAGCTGAACAAATTAAACACTATACAAAAATAATCCTTACAGTTAAAAACTAGAGTATGTCTAGAGAATCGATGGAATATGATGTTGTAATTATAGGTGGAGGACCATCAGGATTATCAACCGCAATAAAGTTAAAACAACTAGATGCAAATTTAAATGTTTGTTTATTAGAAAAAGCATCAGAGATTGGAGCTCATATTTTAAGCGGTAATGTATTTGAAACACGTGCTCTAGATGAATTATTACCAAATTGGAGAGAGCTAAATTCTCCCGTCAAAACAAAAGTAACTAAAGAAAAATTTTTATTTTTAGGAAAAACCAAATCTTTAAGTTGGCCATCTTGGCTACTACCTGCGGTACAGCAAAATCATAAAAATTATATTATCAGTTTAGCAAATCTGTGTAGATGGCTTGCTGAACAGGCCGAGAATTTAGGTGTAGAAATCTTTCCAGGATTTCCAGCAAGTGAAATTTTATATAACGAAGATGGATCTGTTAAAGGTGTTGCAACTCAAGATATGGGTATAGATAAAGATGGTAATAAAAAAGATAGTTTTGAACCAGGTATTGAGCTTTTAGGTAAAGTAACTGTTTTTGCAGAAGGGTGCAGAGGTCATTTAGGAAAACAATTGATTGAAAAATTTGAATTAAATAAAGGTAAAGATCCTCAACAATACGGAATTGGTTTTAAAGAAATTTGGGAAATTGAGGATAAAAATCACGAAGAAGGCTTAGTTATGCATACAGCTGGATGGCCATTAGATAACAATACATATGGTGGGAGTTTTATGTATCATGCAGAAAATAAACAAGTTTTTCTGGGATATGTAATTGGTCTAGATTACAAAAATCCATATTTATCTCCTTATGATGAATTTCAGAGATTTAAAACACATCCAGCAATAAAAAAAATTATAGAAGGTGGAAAAAGAATTTCTTACGGCGCAAGAGCTTTAATTGAAGGTGGATTTCAAAGTTTGCCAAAAATGTTTATGCCTGGAGCCTTACTAGTTGGTTGTGACGCTGGAACTTTAAATATGCCAAAAATTAAAGGTTCTCATACAGCGATGAAAAGTGGGATCATTGCAGCCGAAACTATTAATGAACACTTAAAAGAAAACAAAGATTTATCAATTTATGAAAATAAATTTAAAAATAGTTGGTTATATAAAGAGCTTTATGAAGCTAGAAATGTAAAACCTAGTTTTAGCTGGGGATTAATTTTAGGAATAATTTTCACAGGTATTGATCAAATTTTATTTAGAGGAAAACTTCCTTTTACACTTAAACATAAACATGCTGATCATGAAACATTAAAACCTGCAAACCAAATGCCTAAAATAGATTATCCAAAATATGATAATGTTATAACTTTTGACAAAACAAGTTCAGTGTATTTAACTGGAACCAATCATGCAGACAATCAACCAGTTCATTTAAAACTTAAAGATCCTGATTTACCAATTAATTATACTTTAGAAAAATTTGACGAACCTGCTCAAAGATATTGTCCTGCAGGAGTTTATGAGGTTCAAAAAGAAAATGATGTAAATAAATTTGTAATTAATTCTCAAAATTGCATTCATTGTAAAACATGTGATATTAAAGAACCTTCTCAAAATATAACTTGGGTTACACCGGAAGGAAGTGGTGGTCCAAGATATGGAAATATGTAATTAAGATAAGTCTATTGCAAACTTTTTCAAAGTTTCAATAGGTACATATTTAAGAGTGTTTTCGTGAGTTCTTTTCAAAAATATTGGACATCCTTTACCAGCTTCAACTGCTCTTGCATACCAACTAGCACACAAACACCATCCATCTCCATCTTTTAAACCTGGAAACCCAAATTCAGGATGTGGAGTTATTAAATCGTTACCTGCTTCTTTCATCCACTCTAAGCATTCGGTAGTAACTTTAGCACAAACTGTATGAAGTCCATGATCATTTTCGTCAGTGTTACAACAACCATCACGAAACCAACCTGTTAAAGGATCATTTGAACATTCTTCCAGGTCTTCACCTAGAACATTTTTTTGTTTTTCACTCATTTAAATTTTTGTAGGATTTGGTTGACCTTTGTAAACTTCTTCAGGATCAAATTTTTTTTCTTTTTCAAGAAATTCCATTTCAACTTTTCTTCCATTTTCTATTGGTCCCATAGGAACTGATCTATAAAAACAAGACCTATAACCAACATGACAACTTGCTCCGTCGCCAATATCAACTGTTAACCATATTGAGTCTTGATCATCATCAATTCTTATTTCAGTAACCTTTTGTGTAAAACCACTTGTTTTACCTTTGTGCCAGATAGCTTTTCTTGATCTACTAAAATAGTGTGCCTCTTTAGTTTCAATTGTCTTTTTAAGAGCTTCCACATTCATATATCCATGCATTAAAATATCCTTAGTCTTTGAGCACATGGTAATTACTGGAATCAATCCATCATTATCAAATTTAGGTGAAAGAAGATTTCCTTCTTCAATATCATAGATATTTTCTCTTTTTTTGAACATACGGGGTGATTATGTAGCACATATCAAAATATATTAAATATTTTTAAATTAAGGTATTTACTGTATAAAAAGGCGCTATGAAATTAGTAAAAGACACAGACGACAAAAATTTAGACACTAAAAAGGTTTCGGATAAAGAAGCTGAAGAAGCAATTATAACTATTTTATCATGGATGGGAGAGGACCCTAAAAGAGAAGGGTTGCTAGAAACTCCTAAGAGAGTTGTAAAAGCTTTTAAAGAATATTTTCAAGGTTACAGTGAGGATGCAAAAAAAGTATTAGATAAAACTTTCGGTGATGTTGAAGGTTACAGCGACATGGTTGTTCAAAAAAATATTTCGGTGCAAAGTCACTGTGAACACCATATGGCTCCAATTATAGGAAAAGCTCATGTTGCCTATATACCAAATGAAAGAGTTGTAGGATTAAGTAAAATTGCAAGAGTAGTCGAAATATTTTCAAAAAGATTACAGACACAAGAAAGATTAACTGTTCAGATAGCAAATACTTTAATGGAAGCTCTAGATGCAAAAGGTGTAGCAGTAACCATAGATTCAACTCATCAGTGTATGACTATGAGAGGTATTAAAAAAGAACAAGCAACGACAGTGACTAATTTTTACTTAGGTCAATTCAAAGAAGATTTAAGTTATCAAAATAGATATTTACGATTTATCAGCACTACGTTAAAAGATTAGTGTGTCGGATCAATTCAAAGCAATAGTCCTTAACCAAGAAGGCGAAAACTTTTCGCGTGAAGTAAAATCTTTAGATAAGAGTTTCTTAAAACACGGAGATGTAACTGTAAAAGTAGATTATTCGGACTTAAACTTTAAAGATGGAATGATTCTAAAGAATGGGGGAAGATTAGTTAAAGAATATCCTCATATTCCAGGAATAGATTTTTCTGGAACTGTTATTGGAAGTGAAAATCCAAAATTTAAAGAAGGTGATGAAGTAATTCTTACTGGTTTTAGAGTGGGAGAAGTTTTTTTTGGAGGCTTTTCACAAATTGCAAAAGTAAGTGGAGATTTTTTGGTAAAAAAACCAGATAGTTTAACCAGCAAACAAGCAATGATCTTAGGTACAGCAGGTTTAACATCTTTAATGAGTGCATTTGCAATTCAAGCAAGAGAAAGTATTTTATTAGGAGAAAAAGTTAATGATGTTTTGGTAACAGGAGCAACAGGTGGTGTTGGTAGTTTAGCTGTTATGGCTTTAACTAAATTAGGTTACAACGTTACTGCAGTAACAGGAAAAGATTCCAAGTCAGATTATTTAAAATCATTAGGTGCTAAAAACATTATAAATAGGGCTGAATTTGATAAAGATCCAAGACCAATAGATAAGGGTTTATGGGATGGAGTAGTTGATACTGTAGGTGGAAAAATTTTAGCAAACGCAATAGCTCAAACAAAATCTAATGGAATTATAGCAGTTTGTGGAAATGCAAACAGTAATGAGCTTAACACAAATTTACTTCCGTTTATGTTAAGAGGTATTAAAGTTTGGGGAATGGACTCCGCTAATTGCAGCATAAAAAGAAGAGAATTTATTTGGGGTGAAGCATCTAAATTAATTGATTTTGATTTAATTGAAAAATCAGTTTTAACTGTTAGTTTGGAGGAATTAGTTGAAACTTATCCAAAAATTTTAAAAGGTGAAATTGCTGGAAGAGTATTAGTTGATTTAAATAAATAATGGATTGGGATAAATTAAAAATTTTTCATGCTGTAGCAGAAGCTGGAAGTTTTACAAACGCTACTGTTAACCTAAATCTTAGTCAATCAGCAATTAGCAGACAAATTCAATCATTAGAACAAGATTTAAAAGTACAATTGTTCGAAAGACATGCTAGAGGATTAACACTTACAGAAAATGGCGAATATGTCTTTAAAACAGCCCATGAAGTAATAAGTAAACTAAAAGAAGTTGAAACCTCATTAGGAGATCAAAAAAATAAGCCAACAGGTAAATTAACAATTACTACTGTTAGAAGTTTAGGAACTCACTGGTTAACACCAAGAATTCAAGAATTTATGAGACTTAACCCTGAAATTGAAATCGAATTAGTTTTTGATGACAAAGAATTAGATTTAAGTACTCGTCAAGCTGATATTGGAATTTTCATGAGAAGACCAAAGCAGCTTAATTATATTCAAAAAAAATTAGTTGATATTAAGTATTATATTTATGGATCAAATAAGTACTTAGAAAAAAATGGAATGCCAAAAACAATAGGTGATTTAAATAAACATAAATTTATTTCTTTTGGAAAAGGTGCTCCTTCTCCAGTTTATAACCCTGATTGGGCGTTAAAAATTGGAATGCATGATGGAAAGAAAAGAAAATCAATTATGAAAGTTAATAGTGTTATGGGATTGTTGTTAGCAGTCGAGTCTGGAGTTGGATTAGCTGCACTTCCAGAATATTTGGTATCTAATTCTAATAATGTAATTAAAGTGCTTCCAAAAGTAGAAGGACCAATAACAGAAGCTCACTTTGTTTACCCGCAATCCTTAAAAAACACAGCTAGAGTCCAAGCATTTAGAAACTTTTTATTCAGTAAAATCGGCGACTGGAAATAAAAATACACTCTATAAATAATATCAAATAGTCCTTGTATTCTGCGACAAAATATGCGATTGATAATCATTCGCATTGAGAATAATTCTCATTCGCAAATCAATTAGGGTAAAGAAAAGGATACAATGAAAAAAGTAACAATAATAAGTTTATTTGTTTCTTTAATAGTCTCGTCTTTTGCGGTTGCAAATGAAGTAAATATCTTCAATGCAAGACATTACAAGGCAGATAATGAGCTTTATAGCAAATTTACCAACAAAACTGGAATTAAAGTAAACCTGATTAATGGAAAGGCTAGTGCATTAGAAAAAAGAATGATTGAAGAGGGCACTGACTCTTCAGCTGATCTTTATATCACTGCTGATGCTGGAAGATGTGGAGCTTTCAAAGCTAAAGGAATGACACAAAGTGGTTTAGTGTCTCCAACAATTAAATCTTCTGTTCCAAAAAATTTTAGAACTACACACTGGGTAGGAGTAGCAAAAAGAGCAAGAATAATTTACTACTCACCAGAAAGAGTTAGTGGTGCTGAATTATCGGGATTAACATATGAAGGTCTAGCTGATCCAAAATGGAAAGGTAGATTAGTAATTAGAAAATCAAGCAACATTTATAACAAATCTCTTGTAGCTTCATTGATTGAGAATAATGGAAAGAAAGCTGCTGCTGAATGGTCTAAAGGAGTTGTTGCTAATATGGCAAGAACACCAAAAGGAAATGACAGAGCTCAAATTATGGCAGTTGCAGCTGGAGAAGCTGATATTGCTGTAGCAAATACTTATTACTTGGCACTAATGCTATCTGGTAATAAAGGAGAAGAACAACAAGCGGCTGCTAAAAAAGTTAAGGCATTTTTTCCTAATCAAAATGATAGAGGAACACACATGAATATTAGTTGTGCAGCTTTAGTAAAAGGAGCTCCTAATAAGGGAAATGCTATCGCCCTTGTTGACTTTTTATTATCACCAGAGGCTCAGGAACATTTTACAAATAATACTTTTGAGTTTCCAATGATAGCTGGGGTATCTCCAAATCCATTAGTAGTGAATAATTTAGGATTAGATTTTAAACAAGATTTAAAAACTAAAGTTTCAAGCTATGGAAAAAATCAAGCCGCTGCATTAGAGGTAATGACAGCTGCTGGATGGAAGTAAGGAAAAAGTGAGAAAGAATTTATTTAATTTTAATTTAGACATTTCTCCAGGCAAAAGCGGTTCTCTAGAGGGTCAGATAACTTGTGAGCCATGCTTGTCACAATGTGAAAAAATTAAAAAAAAAATAAATAATAGAAAATTATCTGAGATCAGGAATGATGATATTGATCGTGTCATTAATGTTTTTGATTTAAAAAGTTAATTTTCAAAAAGTGAACATAACTCAATAGTTATTTACCCTACTATTGATTATGTTCACTTGAACAAAAGGGTAAAAATGTATTTAAAAAAAATTAATTTTTGGTTTTTAAGTTCTTTATTGGTTTCAATTTTCGTTGCTATACCAATTGTTACTGTATTTACTAGTTTTTTTGAGGATACATCAAATTATTATCAAATTCTAAAAGATACTTTTTTGTTTGAATACATTTTTAATTCACTAGTTTTACTGATTAGTGTTTTGGTTTTAACTTTTTTCATTGGAACAAGTACAGCTTATTTAGTTTCTTTTTACAAATTCCCTTTAAGTAATTTTTTTAAATGGGCTCTTATATTATCTTTTGCTGTACCTCCTTATATTTACGCATATTCATTGACTGCTTTCTTTGAAAATTATGGAACCCTGTATTCGATATTGAAAAATCTATTTGGAGAGGCAAATTATAATCAAAACATTCCAAAGTTTGATGGTCTATTAGGTGCTGTACTTTCGCTATCTTTTTCACTATTTGCTTATGTTTACATTCTCTCAAGAGCATCATTCCAGTATCAATCACAAAATTTAATCGATTTGGGTAGAAATTTAGGTTTTTCAAAAGCAAAATCCTTTTATTCGTTAATTTTACCAGCCGCTAGACCAGCAATTGTTGCAGGCCTTTCTCTAGTTGCGATGGAGACTTTAGCCGAATTTGGAGCAGTTGATTTCTTTTCTATAAATACTTTAACAACAGGTATTTACAATTCTTGGATTACATTTGATGACTTGGCTTTCTCAAACAGGATATCTTTTTTTCTTCTTTTATTCATTTTTGCAATATTTATTTTAGAAAATTTATCTAGAAAGAAGGCAAGGTATCACGCAAATACTAAAGGAGGATTTAAACAAAAAGAAAAAATTCAACTATCAGGAAGTAAAGCATTTTTTGCGTTCTCAATTTGCTTCTTAGTTTTTTTCCTAAGTTTTTTATTTCCACTAAGTCAAATGCTTTATTGGACATTAAAATTTCCTGAAAATCTTTTTGATATTCCAGTAGTAACTTTAACATTAAACACTTTGTACCTGGTGTTATTATCAAGCTTAGTTTTAATAATTTTTTCTTTAATTTCGAATTATGGAAATAGAGTTTCTAAAAATAAAACTTTAAACGCTTTATCTACTTTATCTATTTCTGGTTATGCAATTCCAGGAGTAATTTTAGCAGTGGCATTTATAACTTTTATTGCATGGTTTGATGATAATGTTGTAAAAGCACTAGGTTTTTTATCTATTAAAAAAATGTTTATTGGTTCCATTCTAGGACTCGTCTTGGTTTATTTTGTAAGATTCTATTCTTTAGCTTTTAATGGAATTAAATCTGGTTATGAGAAAATAAATATTTCTGTTGATGAAAGTTCATATTTACTTGGTTACTCTAAAAAGAAAACTTTTATGAATATTCATGTACCTTTCTTAAGAAATTCTCTTATATTTGTTGGAATATTAATTTCTTTAGAAATAATAAGAGAATTGCCAATCACTTTGATTTTAAGACCTTTTAATTTTGAAACATTTGCAACTACAGCTTATATATCTGCTTCAGAAGATTTATTAGAAGCCGCAGCCGTTCCTTCATTATTTTTAATTTTGATTGCAACTCTATTTATAATGCTTACATCTAAATATATACTGAGGGAAAATGAGCGATAGCTATTTAGAGATTAAAAATGTTGATTTCACTATAGGTGGAAAGATTAAAGTCAAGAATGCATCTTTTGCGATTGAAAATGAAGGTGATACTTTATGTATTCTTGGTCCATCTGGAATAGGTAAAACCACAATACTTAGAACTATAGCTGGTTTAGAAAAAATTGATAAAGGTTCAATAAAATTGAACGGAAAATTATTATCGTCTAAAGATAAAAATGTAGAACCTGAAGATAGAAACATATCTTTAGCTTTTCAGGATAACAGTTTATTTCCTCATTACACAGTTGAAAAAAATATTTTATTAGGCGCAGAGAGAAATAAAGGAAAAAGAAAGAAAAAGCTTAGTTTTAAAGAGATTATAGATTTTCTTGATATAGAAAAAATATTACCAAAATTTCCACATGAAATTAGCGCAGGAGAGGCGCAAAGAGCTTCGCTTGCAAGATCGCTATTAACTCAACCTGATCTTTTGCTTTTAGATGAACCCCTATCCAATGTAGATCAAAGTTTTAAAGAAGAAATTCAAGTAAGATTAAAAAAAATATTAAGTAAATTAAAAATTACAACAATAATTGTTACTCATGACTCCTATGAAGCTTTTTATCTTGGTACCAAATGTGCAATTATATTAGATGGTCAAATTAAACAGTTTGATGATCCTTATAATGTTTATCATTTTCCAAATTCAGTCGAAGTAGTAAATTTTTTAAATCGTGGAATTTTAATTCCAGCAAAAGTAACAGGAGAAAATTCATTAGAAAATGATGATCTTGGAACAATTAAAGGTAATTTTATTAAGCATTATCCAAAAGGTTCAAATGTGCAATTATTATTACAACCAGAGGATCTTGAGCATGACGATAAAAGCAATCTAAAGCTAGAAGTAGTAGATCGAAAATTTAGAGGAACAAACTTTATCTATACTTTAAAAACCAATAGCGATTTATTAATTCCAGTTTTTGTTCATTCCCACCACGAACATCAACATGAAGCTGACGAAAAGTTTGGAATTAAAAGACCGATTAATATTGATCACATAGTTTGTTTTTAATAAAACAAGCAAATGCTTAGTAAAAAACAATTATTCACTAGAGGTATGCTGGATATTTCTCCACACATGCTTTCAGTAATTCCATTTGGAATAATTTGTGGAGCAATCGGTGTTGAACTTGGATTTCATCCATATTTAGTTTATGCAATGTCCTTCATAATTTTTGGTGGAGCTTCACAAATAGTTTTTCTGCAGTTATTATCAGGAGGTGCATCTAGTTTAGTTGCCGTTGCCTCTGTTGGAATTATAAATTCTAGACATTTATTATATGGAGCAGTTTTATCTGAATATTTAGAAAAATTATCTTTTATAAAAAATTATTAATTTCTTATGTTGTTGTAGATCAAGGATTTGCTGAGTCTAATAAATTTTTCAAAAAAAATAGAAGTGAAGAGTTTTTACATTATCATTTAATTGGCACAGGTTGCACAATGTGGGTTTGTTGGCAAATTGCAACCTTATCAGGTATTGTTTTAGGTTCATTTGTTCCAGAAGAACTTGGGTTAAAATTTGCAATACCTTTAACTTTTATAGCTATTGTTGTTCAGGATTTAAAAAAATTAGATCATGTAATTGTAATGATTACTTGTGGTTTAAGTTCACTGTTATTTTTTGAGGCTCCATTTAAATCTTACATAATTATTTCACCCATAATTGCTTTATTTGTAGCTGCACTATTATTGAGGTTAAAAAAATGACTCTTACTGCAATAATTTTTGCTGGAATATTAACTTACTTTACCAGAATGACTATGATCGCTTTAATAAGTAGAGATATGTTGGGAGATAAAATTAAAGCAGTGTTGGAATATGTTCCTTCTGCAGTATTCCCAGCAATAATATTTCCAGGTATATTTATAAATGATTTTGGAACTTTTATAGAAATGAATGATCCCAAAATTTTTGGAGCATTAGTTGCTGTAATTGTAGGTTATTTTTCAAAAAATATTATTGCAACAATTTCAGCTGGATTAGTTTCTTATTGGTTTTTAATATTTGTTGTCTTTAGTTAGCACCTAACTTAATATTTCTACTTACATTAATATCTATTAATTTTGGTTTTGCTAAATTAAGATTTGACATAAGATCAACATATTCATCAACATTTTTAACCTGCAATCTTGGGTTAAATTTCTTTTCATTACCAATGGTACTAGATTCTTTGCCGTTATAATCATGACCAGGATACAAAATGGTGTCCTCAGGTAATTTTAACAATCTATTAAAGATTGAATTATAAGCATCTTTTGAGCTACCATTTTGAAAATCTGTTCGACCAGTGCCATTAATTAAAAGAGTATCTCCTGAAAACAAATAGTTATCCATTAAGAAACTATAACTGTCAGAAGTATGACCAGGAGTATACATCGCTTTGATTTTTATTTGATCAATTTTTATTATTTCATCATCTTTTACTTTAATTTCAACAGCATCAGCAGGGGTGTGTTCCCCCATAAGTGTAGAGCAATTTGTTGCTTGCTTGAGTTTACTTGCACCAGTTACATGGTCAGCATGAATATGAGTATCTATTACCTTAACTAGTTTTAAATCTAATTCTTGAAGTAACTTAATGTAGCTTTCAACATTCTCAATTACTGGATCAATTATGACTGCCTCGCGACCTTTTGCCGATGCAATTAAATAAGTGTATGTCGACGATTTATTATCGAATACTTGCCTAAAAATCATTTATTATTAATATCAAATTATAATGAATACCTCTACATTTCATTGGTCTTGTAGACATACCTGGAAAAGAAGCGCAAAGAATACAGCTTGGTGTGTAATTGGTTGTGCAATTGGAGATTTTGGAACAATATTATTTTTTCAATTAACTCAAATTCCTTTTCCAGTTTTAGGAATAATGATTTTAGCAATCATTAACGGATTGATCACAAGTATTATTTTAGAAACAATAATTTTAATGACACAAAATTTTAATTTTGTTAACGCATTCAAAACAGCTTGTGGTATGAGCTTAATATCAATGATCAGCATGGAAATCATGATGAACTTGACTGACTATGTGTTAACTGGAGGTGCAATTTTAACTTGGTGGGTGGTGCCAATAATGTTGATTGTAGGTTTTTTAACTCCTTGGCCTTATAATTATTGGAGATTAAAAAAATTTGGAATTGCTTGTCATTAAGATTAAAGAATTCTCTTTAATAAATTGTCTCCAAAAAATAGTTTGTGAATAATAACAGCACTTATATGAATTATAATTAAACCTATAAGAGTATAATTTGAAAGAATATGAATTTCATAAAACTGATCTGCTAAATCAAAATTTTCCTTAATTTGAATTTCTCTAAAAATTATTGTTAATGTTTCCCCATTAAATAATTTTTTTAATATTCCTGAAATTGTTATTGATAAAATAGCAATATATAAAAGCACATGATTCATCTTTGCAAGAAACCTTTGTCCTTTAAAAATACTTGGATCTAATTTTGGAGTTGGATTAAGTATATTATTTATTAATCTTATTATTATTATATAAAAAATAGTTAAACCTAATGTAACGTGTATATCTTCTATGGTTATTCGTTGTTCACCAAAATCTAAATCCACCAGATAAAACCCCAAAGGTATTTGTATAAAAAGAATAATTGCGCTGAGCCAATGTAACACCTTTGAGATAATGCCATATTGAGTTATGGTGTTTGTTACATGCATGATTTATTAAACCACATTACTAAATTTATTAAAATTATTTTATTATCAGTTTTAAGCGTATTTTTCGTCTCATCTAGTAATGCTGAGTTAACAGTTGAAGAAATCATTAAAAGTAGACAAGCGCTATTCAGTAAAAATTATAGAACTGCTAAAAAAGTTCAATCGCTGGCCTCAAATCTTGATTTTGAAGACGCTATATTATTGATGAATGAAATGAGTGAAAATTATAAAGTTTTGATAGATCTATTTCCCGAAAATTCACAAGAAGGTTTTGACACTGAAGCTTTACTAACCATTTGGGATGAAAAAGACGACTTCAATGCATTAATGCAAAAAGCCTCTGATGATATGATAAAGCTTGCATCAGTAATTGAGGATGCAGATGATATTCGAGGCACACTAACTAAATTCATGTGGAGTAATTGTAAGGCTTGTCACAGCAGGTACAGAGAGGAACATTAGTTATTAAGTAAGTATGATACCTCAAAAAGTTAAAGATCATATTGAAGAATATATTAGCCAGGAAGTTTATGTTCAGGTAGCTATAATTAAGGGCAAAGAGAAGGTTTCAACAGAAACAGCTATTGATAAATATTTTAACACAAATCACTTTAGAGATTTTTCAGAAGGTAAACCTTATTTTCATTTCATTGATGGATTAAGAGATAAATGCCTTGGAAAACTTAAGGATTCTCCCATGAGAGACAAGAAAACTGAGGATGAGACCATAAAATTATTACAGAAAAAACTTAATGATTTAAGCGATGATGAGCTTGAGGACACTTATTGGGAAATAGAAACAGGAGAATTTTTTTCAGGAGAGCAAATAATAGAATTAGAAAAAAATTGCAGTGAATTAATTAAAGAGCTTAATTTTTCAAATAAAAACAAAAAAGAAGTTCAAAAAACTATTATGAGCTTTTGTGAAAACTATGAAAAGTTGTGTCAAAAAAAATACCCAGAAGCTCCACTTCCACTAGAAATATTAAAATCAGTAAATTAGTTTTAAAGGGTTCGCTCTTTAAGTGTATACCTAAAGAGCTCCCTTGTATCGCCTCTTTGGCATTATAATCCCGAGAGGAATTTATTTTCGTTATATTTTTCAAATGAAAAGCTGTTCAGCTAAGTATCAGGTGGTGAAAGTATTAACATAAACCTCCTTCTATAAAAAAGGTAATTATAATTTATACAATTTCAATTAATTTATTTTAATTTTGAGCAAATATATTTATTGAATACAACTTAGTGCTTTAGTAGATTCCCGCTAACTTAAGTTACTTCCAAAATTATTTTTTATTTATTAATTCACTAATAAAATTTTCACCGTAACCGTCATCAACAGCTTTTTGAAAATAATTTTTATTTACTTCGGCAACTTTTTCAGCTTCAGGAAATTCTTTTAATAAATCTTGAATATAAGTTAAATCTTTTACAGAATTACTTGCCGTAAATTTAAATCCAGTAAAATCACCTTTTAACAGATTGTCAAAGACTCTATTAAGTGCTGCAGAATTTCCAGAACCAAGTTTTGCAACTTCAAATACTTTTTTTAAATCTAAACCCATTTCTGTAGCACTTTTAGCTAAATGATTAACTAATGCAGCATTTCCAAGAGATAAAAAATTATTTAAAAGCTTAGATTTTGCTCCCATTCCAACAGGTCCAAAGTGAAAATATTCTTTACAGAAAAAATTAAAGTATGGCTCAGCGATTTTAAAATTTTCATCTGATGCTCCAACAATACCCCCTAGTATACCTTGCTCAGCCTGAACGGGTCCTCCCATTACAGGACATTCAACATAATTAATTTTTTTTGCTTTGAATATTTCCTCTGTTTCCATTGATCCTGTTTTATTATGAGTAGTGATATCAATAATTAAAGTTTTACTATCCAAAATATCAGATATTTTTTCAGAAATTAATTTCGCTATGGGAGTATTAGTAACACACATGAACATCGCATCTAAATTTTTAGTGGAAAAATCTTCAAAAGATTTTACTTCTTCAGCTCCATCGCTAACAATTTTCTCAATTGGTTTTCTATTTTTATTAGCAATAACAAAGAGTTTATTTTTATGTTTTAAAATATTTTTAGCTATTCCATAGCCCATATATCCAACACCGATAAAGCCTATATTTTTCATTCAAACCTCACTATTTAACTTTTTTTACCTTCTGTTCTTATGAACATAATACCAAAAACAATAATTCCTATCACCCCAACAATTTTATTATAATCAAAAGGTACGCCGAAAATTAAGAAATTAATAATTGTAGACCAAACTAATTGAGAATATTGAAAATTAGTTACAAATGACAAGTTAGAAAGTTGTATTGCATATATAATTAAAGAATGACTTACAAAGCCTGCCACACCTAGAATTACCAAATAAAGCCAAAAGATATTTTTCTCTAATGGCACCCAATTAAAAAATATAAAAATACTAAAAATTATTGCTCCTAAAATTGAAGTATAAAATATAGCAGCAAATGGATCGTTATCGCCTGATACAACTTTGGTAAAAAATTGATAAAGAGCCCAGCAAATTGGAGGAACAATTGGGAATATTAAATCTAAACTAAATATTCTCATACTTGGACCTAGTGAATAAACAATCGAGCCAAAGCTCAATAACATTAAAAGTATACCCTTTGTACTCAAGATATCTTTTAGAAAGTATGCTGAAAGCAATGAAACGATTAAAGGAGCTGTAAAAAAAACAACATAAATATCTACCAAGTCAAATTTCTGCAAAGAATAGAACATAAATGTAGTAGCAGTAACCATTAATATTGATCTAATTATTTGTACTTTAAAATTTTTTTTTAAATTTACTTTTGGCTTAAAAATTAAAAAAAAAATAATTAATGATACTAAGTGAAAAAAAAATCTTCCCCAAATTGCTTGAGTAATAGGCATTACAGTTCCAAGATATTTTGCTGTAGAGTCCATACAAACGAACATAAAAAAACCACCAGCAGCTAATAAAATTACATTAATTAATGATGTTTGTTGTGGCACAGGAAATTTTAATTACATTACAACGCCAACTTGCCAAGGATTAAACTCCTCGTCACCGTAGCCGTTGATTTCACTTTTTGATTTATTTCCTGAAGCAGTATTTACAACTAATTCAAATATTTTTTGACCAACTTCTTCAACTTTTTCTTTTCCTTCAGCAATTGTCCCACAGTTAATATCCATGTCTTCAGACATTCTTTCAAACATCGCTGAGTTTGTAGAAAGTTTTAAACTTGGAACTGGCTTGCAACCAAAGCAGGATCCTCGTCCTGTTGTAAAACAAATTACATTAGCACCTGATGCAACTTGACCTGTAACTGATACTGGATCATAACCTGGAGAATCCATAAAATTAAAACCTTTATTTTTTAAAGGTTCCGCATAGTGCAATACATCTTGAAGGATAGAATTTCCTCCTTTTGCAACAGCACCTAAAGATTTTTCTAATATAGTAGTAAGACCACCTTTTTTATTTCCTGGTGCTGGATTGTTATCCATCGAACTATTATTTATTGAAGTGTAATGCCTCCACCATTCAATTCTTTTAAGTAGTTTGTCAGCGGTCTCTTGTGAGTTAGCTCTATTAATTAATAAATGTTCTGCACCATAAATCTCTGGGGTTTCAGATAAAATTGCACTTCCTCCTTTTTTAACCAACAGATCTGCCGCCACTCCTAAAGCAGGATTTGCAGTTATTCCAGAATACCCATCGGAACCTCCACATTGAAGAGCTAGAGTTAAGTGACTTACTGGTTGTGAAGTTCTTTCGACATTATTTGACTCAGAAAGTAAATTTTTAATTTGTGATAATACTTTATCTACAATTTTTTTAGTTCCACCTTCGTCTTGAATTGTCAAAAAATGTATTCGGTTATGTTTTTTTAAAGATTCATCAAATAAACTTACTTGGGCGCATTCACAACCAAGACCTATTACAAAAACATGAGAAAAGTTTGGATGATTTTTAAATCCGTCTATAGTTCTTTGGAAAATTTGCATTCCTTCACTTTCTGTATTCATTCCACATCCAGTTGAGTGAGTAATTGGTACTATGCCGTCGATGTTTGGATAATCTTTTAAAATGTCAGAATATTTAATCTTCTCAACTATCATTTTAGTGACAGTTGCTGAGCAATTTACGGTACTCACTATTCCAATATAATTTCTAGTAGCGACCTGTCCATTATCTCTTAATATTCCATTAAAGAAGGTATCTGCTTTTTCATCAACAATATGCTTTTTATCTGTAACTTTAAAATCTCTTTTGAATTCTCTAAACTCTAAATTATGCGAATGAACATGTTGTCCTGGTTTAATATCATCTAATGCAAAACCAATAATTTGATCATATTTAATGATTGGATCACCTTTTTTAATTGTTTTTAAACAAACTTTATGTCCAAAAGGGATTGGATCGATAGTGCTAATCTCATGACCTTCAATTTTAGTTTTTTCAGGAATAATAAATTGGCTTACGCCCACATTGTCATTCTTATTTAAAACTATTAGATTATTCATAAAATTATTATATAACTATAAATCTAAACAAACCATTATTTAAATTATGTCTAAAAAAAGAAAAAAAAGTTTCAGAAGTCAACAATGGTTCAATAATCCAAAAAACCCTGACATGACAGCTTTATATCTGGAAAGATATTTAAATTATGGTCTTACAAGAAAAGAATTACAATCTGGGAATCCAATTATAGGAATAGCTCAATCCGGAAGTGATCTTTCTCCATGCAATAGGCATTTTATGTCTTTAAGCAAAAGAATAAAAGATGGAATAAGAAGAGCAGGCGGTATACCAATGGAATTTCCTACTCACCCAATTCAAGAAACTGGAAAAAGACCAACAGCAATGTTGGATAGAAATCTTTCTTACTTATCACTAGTGGAAGTTTTATATGGATATCCAATTGATGGAGTTATCTTAACAACAGGATGTGACAAAACTACTCCAGCTGCTTTAATGGCTGCTGCAACTGTAAACATTCCTGCAATAGTTTTATCAGGTGGTCCAATGTTAGATGGAATTTACAAAGGTAAATTAGCTGGTTCAGGAATGGTAGTTTGGGAAGCAAGAAAAATGTTAGCCAAAGGAGAAATTAAATACGAAGAATTTATGGATATGGTTGCATCTTCTGCGCCAAGTGCTGGACATTGTAATACAATGGGAACGGCTTCTTCAATGAACTCTGTAGCAGAAGCATTAGGAATGTCTTTACCAGGTGGTGCAGTTATTCCCGCTCCCTACAGAGAAAGAGAACAAATTTCTTATGAAACAGGAAAAAGAATTGTTGGAATGGTTCATGAAGATTTAACCCCATCAAAAATTATGACTCGTAAAGCTTTTGAAAATGCAGTGGTAGTTGCAAGTGCTATTGGTGGATCTAGTAATTGCACAGCTCACCTAAGTGCTATTGCAAAACATATGGGAATTAAATTTGATCTTTCTGATTGGCAAAAACTTGGGCATAACATTCCTTTATTGGTAAATTGTCAACCTGCAGGAGAATACTTAATGGAAAGTTTTCACAGAGCTGGAGCAATACCTGCTGTAATGAGGGAATTAATTAAAAATAAAAAAATCCATACAAATATAAAGACAGTTACAGGAAAAACTGTAGGAGAAAATTTAAGAAAGAAAGTTGATGTAGATAATAAAGTAATTAAAACATTTAAGAATGCATTGACTGAAAAAGCTGGTTTTTTAGTTATGAAAAGTAACTTTTTCTCATCTGCTATCATGAAAACATCTGTAATCAGTAAAGAATTTAGAGATCAATATTTATCAAATCCTAAACACCCAAATGTTTTTGAATGTAAAGCGATAGTTTTTGAAGGTCCTGAGGATTATCATAAAAGACTTAATGATAAGAAGTTAAAAATAGATGAAAACTCTCTATTAATTATTAGAGGCTGTGGACCTGTTGGTTACCCTGGATCAGCTGAAGTTGTTAATATGCAACCACCAGACAGATTGTTAAAAAAAGGAATAAGACATTTACCAACTTTAGGCGATGGAAGACAAAGTGGAACATCAGAAAGTCCATCAATTTTACATGTCTCACCAGAGTCTGCAGTAGGTGGAGATCTAGGAATTGTTAAAACTTACGACAAAATAAAAATAGACTTAAATAAAAGAAGAGTTGATTTATTGATTTCTCAAGCTGAATTTAAAAAACGAAGAAAAAATAAAAAAGTATTTAAACCAAATAACCAAACTCCTTGGCAGGAAATATTTAGAAACACTGTTGGTCAATTGGATGATGGTGCATGCATTAATTCTCGAGGTAAATATTTAGACGTATCACATACCAAAGGTTTACCAAGAGATTCTCACTAACATGAAGCCAAAAATATTAGTTTCGAGAAAAATCTCAGATTTAGCAGAGGAAAAACTTCAAAAAGAATTTGAAGTAACTCTTAATCCAAAAGACGAACCAATTCCAGAAAGCGAATTAATTAAAATTATTAATGATTATGATGGAATGATATCAACAGGTTTTGATAAAATTGGTGAAAATTTTTTTAATAATTTAAATGGCAAATTAAAAATTGTAGCTCAGGTTGGTGTTGGCTATGATAACATTTCAATCAAATCTGCCGAAGAAAAAAAAATTAAAGTAACAAATACTCCAAATGTATTAAATGAAGCAGTGGCAGAAACTACAATCCTTTTAATTTTAGCTGCATCAAGAAGAATTGGTGAAGCTTACAATCTAGTGAGAACAGATAACTGGAAAAATCAAAAACCAGATTTAACTAAATTTATGATTGGAAATTCTGTTACAGGTAAAACTTTAGGTATCATTGGAATGGGTCGTATTGGAAGAATGGCTGCAAAATCTGCTAAGGCATTTGGTATGAAAATTATTTATTATAATAGAAACAAACTTTCTGATGATCTAGAGGATGGTGCAAAGTATTATTCTGATATAAGGACATTGCTACCCAAGTGTGATTTTTTAAGTATTCATACACCTGCAACAGCTGAGACCAAACATATTCTTAATTCATCAACAATAAGTTTGCTACCAAAGCATGCAGTAGTTATTAATACTTCAAGAGGATCAACTATTGATGACGATGCATTGATAGATGCACTAGAAAATAAAAAAATTTATGCAGCAGGTTTAGATGTTTTTAATAATGAACCAAATTTAGATAAAAGATATTTAAAATTAGATAACTGTTTTGTCCTACCTCACATTGGGAGCGCAACACATGAGACAAGATTGGCCATGAGCATGATGGCTGTTGATAATATTTATTGTTTTTTCAATAAAAAACCTCTTATTTCAGAAGTAGTTTAGAACAACTACAAGTTGTCTGTTTAGAGAATATATATAATTTCTATATATAAAAGTTAAACGAAATTATTGATCTCAAAAACCATTTATGATTAACTTTCGAAAAAACATAAACGAGAGGAAGATAATGTTTAAACTTATATCTAAAACTATAGCAGCTGCAGCTATTGTTTCAGTTGCTTTATTTGGCTCTGCAAATGCAAAGACTTTAAAGATTGAAACACACTTTACAGCTAGTTCACCAAATGGTGAAGTTGCTGCTCAATTCGCTAAAAACGTAGAGAAGTTTTCTGGCGGAAGCTTAAAAGTAGAAATGTTCTACTCATCATCAGTAACTGGTAAATCTGCTGAGGTGTTTAACTCTGCACAAACTGGAATTATTGATTGTGATATGACTGGTGCTGGTTACCAAACTGGTAAAAATGCAGCGTTCCAATTCGCAGGTGATGTAATGGGTGGATACGATAACCCTTATCAACAATATGAATTCTTGAATTTCCCAGGAGCTCAAGAAGCTGTTGATGCACTTTACAATAAATATGGAATGACTTTAATTGGTTGGTGGATACCAGGACATGAGTCTCTAATTTCTAGCAAACCAATTCCAGATGTTGCATCTATCAAAGACTTCAAATTTAGATCACCTCCAGGAATGGAAAGTATGATCTTTACAGCATTAGGTGCTAAGCCAATCGTAATGGACTTTGGTGAAGTTCCAACAGCTTTACAAACTGGTCTAATTGATGGTGCTGACTATTCATCTTTAGCTACTAACTATGCAGGTGGACACTATGAGCAAAACAAATATGCTACATACCCAGGTTTCCACTCTATGCCAGCTGACCACTTAGCTTGTAATACGAAAGTATGGAAGAAGTTAAAGAAACATGAGCAAGGTGCTATGTTAGCTGCAATAGAAATTGCTGGAAGAACTATCACTAGCTTAGTTGAAAGAAAAAACGCTGAAGCTGTTAAAGCTTTAAATGAAATGGGCGTTACTCTTCACGACTGGTCTAGAGAAGATAGACTTAAGTTCAGAAATGCTGCACTTAATGCTTGGCAGGAATGGAAAAAGAAATCTCCTGAAGCTGCTGCTCTTATAGACATACATACAGCTTACATGAAAGCTAACGGTATCCTATAAATTAAAAGCATATAATAAAATCTTGAAGGGCCTGAAAAGGCCCTTCTTATAAAATAAAAAGAATTTTTTAGCTTATGCTTGATAAAGAATTACAAGAACAAAATGAAAAAGTTGCAAGTAAAGATGATTTTCCAATAAATTGGATTGATAGAATTTCCTTATTTTTAAGCCACACAATCAAATATTTAATCCCGATAATAGTACTTGTAATGATGTACGAAATTTTTATGAGGTACGTTGTATTTAAACCAACTTTGTGGGCTAATGAACTATGCTTGTGGTTGGCTGGTGTTTGTTATTTGGTTGGTGGAATATATGCAACAAGGTTAAGAAGCCATATTAGAATAGTACTGTTATATGATTGGGTTAGTAGACCAACACAGAGAATTTTTGATCTAATAAGTACAATTATTATTGTTCTTTTTGCTGCAGCTGTAATTTATGGTGGTACAGAAGATGCATACAGATCGTTTATAAATTGGGAGAGATTTGCAACTTATTGGGATCCACCAATTCCTGCTACTATGAAGCCGCTTACGCTAATATGTGTATTTCTTATTGCCGTTCAATCAGTAAATAACTTAATAATTGATTGGAAAAATCCTAAAGAAAAACAATACGACCCTTCTAAAGAATTAAAATAAAATGGAAATAGGATCACTTTCGATAATACTTATAGTTGGATTATTATTGCTTATATCTATTGGTGTTCCAATGGGTTTTGCCTCAGGTTTTATGGGGGCAGTACTTGTATTTTTATATATAGGTGAACATGCTTTAGGGATATTACTTTCAAGATATTATTCTCTAGTTGTTACTTATTCTTTTTTGTCGGTGCCATTATTTATATTTATGGCCTCCTTGCTTGAACGCTCGAACATAGCTAGAGATTTATATGATGCCTTGAATGCGTGGCTAAGAAAAACTCGAGGTGGAGTAGGAGTGGTGACTGCCATCATGGCAACAATTATGGCTGCTATGAGTGGAATTATTGGAGGAGAAATAGTTTTATTAGGATTGATTGCACTGCCTCAAATGTTGAGATTAAAATATGATCAAGATATGTCGATTGGTATTATCTGTGCATCGGGTTCATTAGGAACCATGATACCTCCTTCTATTGTTTTAATTATCTATGGTTTGACAACAGAAACTTCAATTACAATGTTATTTCAAGAAGCAATAGTTCCAGGTTTGATGATTTCAGGTTTGATAATCACTTACATTTTAATTAGAACAAGATTGCAACCACATCTTGCACCATTAAGCGATGAGCCGCCATTAACTTTAAAAGAAAAAATTTCTTATCTACCAGGTCTTTTGCCACCAATTGGAATAGTGATAATTGTTTTAGGTTCAATCTATTCAGGAATAACAGGTATTACAGAAGCAGCTGGTATGGGAGTAGTTGCTACATTAATTATAATTTTTGCAAGAAAAGAACTCACGTGGTTTTTATTTAAAGATGCATTAACAAGAACTTTCAAAGCATCAGGAACTATTTTAACTATTACTTTTGGTGCTACAGTTTTAGCAGGTGCTTATTCTCTTGCTGGTGGTCCAAAATATGTAGCAGAGACTATTTTGGCTTACGACTTAAAACCAATGTATTTAATTTTTATGATGCAGATTATGTTTTTGATTATGGGGGCATTTATGGATTGGGTTGGAATTGTATTGTTAGCAATGCCAGTATTTTTACCAATAGTTATAGCTCTTGGATTTGATCCAATTTGGTTTGGAATATTATTTTGTGTAAATATGCAAGTTTCATTTTTAAGTCCACCATTTGGGCCTGCCGCTTTTTATTTAAAATCGGTGGCTCCTCCACATATTTCATTAACAGATATATTTAGAGGCTTTGCACCATTCATAGTAATTCAGTTAATTGTATTAGCATGTGTTATGTTCTTCCCAGAAGCTATGACACAAAACTTCCACGAGTTTAGACCGAAACCATGATGAAAATAGGCTTTATTGGCACAGGTCTTATGGGTCTGCCAATGGCTAAAAATTTATTAAAATCTGGTTTTAAATTAAAAGCATTCAATCGTTCAATTAATAAAGCCGAACCTTTGAAAGAGTTTGGTGCTGAAATATCAAAAACATTGGGTGAAGTTGTTAAAGATAACGACTTTATTATTACAATGTTAACAGATGATGGAGCTGTCGATGCAATAATGAATAATTCAGATTTTTTAGAAAATTTAAAATCTGGATCAACTGTTATTGATATGAGCTCTGTTAAACCAACGACAGCAACAAAATATGGAAACAGTCTTAAATCAAAAAATGTAAATTATTTAGATGCACCAGTTTCAGGAGGAACAATTGGAGCTGAAGAAGCCTCTTTAGCTATAATGGTTGGAGGAGAACAAAGTATTTTTGATAACTCTATAAATATTTTAAAAGTAATGGGAAATCCAACTTTAGTTGGACCAATTGGTAGTGGACAAGTTTCAAAGTTAGCAAATCAAATTGTGGTAGGAGTTACAATAGGAGCGGTTGCGGAGGCAATAACTTTATGTGAAAAGGCTGGAGCTGATCCAGTAAAATTAATTAAAGCTCTTTCTGGAGGTTGGGCGGATAGTAAAATTTTACAAACTCATGGAAAAAGAATGATAGATAAAGATTTTACTCCAAAAGGTAAAACATTTACTCATTTAAAAGATATGAATAACATTTTGGAGTGTGCAAATTCATATAATACACATTTACCTATTTCAAATTTAGTGAAAGAAATGTATAAGACCCTTGTCGATAATGGTCATGGAAACACTGATCATAGTTCACTTTATAATGAAATCGAAAGGATAAATAAAAAATGAGTGGAAGATTAGAAGGTAAAAAAATTCTTGTAACAGCAGCAGGCCAAGGTATTGGAAAAGCCACAGCAATTGCTTTTCAAAAAGAAGGTGCTCATGTCACTGCAACTGATTTAAATGATAAAACTTTAGCTGATTTAAATAAAAAATATCCTGAGATAAAAGTGCAAAAGCTAGACTCAACTGATAACAATGCAATTTTAGAATTTACTAAAACTTTAGATAAAGTTGATGTTTTATTTAATGCCGTTGGATTTGTTCATCATGGAACAATATTAGAATGTGATGAAAAAGATTGGGATTTTTCATCTAATGTAAACGTCAAGTCGATGTACTTTATGTGTAAAGCTATTTTACCTTTAATGATCAAACAAAGTGGTGGAAGTATTATTAATATATCTTCATGTGCATCTAGCTTTAAAGGTTTTCCAAATAGATTTGTTTACGGAACAACAAAGGGTGCAGTTATTGGTTTAACAAAAGCAATAGCAGCAGATTTTGTTAAACAAAATATTAGATGTAATTCAATTGCGCCAGGTACAGTTTATTCGCCTTCTTGGCAAGATAGGGTCAATCAAAGTCCAGATCCTGTTCAAGCAAAAAAAGATTTTATAGCAAGACAACCTATGGGAAGATTAGGTACGGCAGAAGAAATAGCTGCTGTAGCTGTTTATTTGGCTAGCGATGATGCAACATTTACAACAGGAAGTACAATTCATGTTGATGGTGGAATTTCAATATAATTTAACAACAAAAGGATAAATATGAAATTATTAAGAGTAGGACAAAAAGGAAGCGAAAAACCAGCTGTATTAGATAAGGATGGTAAAATTAAAGATATCAGTTCTCATGTTAAAGATTTAAATCCAGATCATTTAAATTTTGAGACTATTTCTAAATTACAAAGTGCTGATTTATCATCTTTACCAGAATTATCTGCAAGTGATCGAATAGGATCTTGTATCACCAAGCCAGGTAAATTTGTAGCTATTGGATTAAATTATTCTGATCATGCTGCTGAAACTGGAGCTGATGTTCCTTCTGAACCAATAGTTTTTATGAAAGCTACTAGCTGTATAGTTGGACCTAATGATGACGTTGAAATAGTTTCTGGATCTAAAAAATTAGACTGGGAAGTTGAACTTGGAATTATTATAGGAAAAGAAACGAAACATATCTCTGAAAGCCAAGCTCAAGATCATATATTAGGTTATTGTTTGGTTAATGATGTAAGTGAAAGAGAATGGCAAATTGAAAAAATGGGTCAATGGGTAAAAGGAAAATCTCATGATACTTATGGACCAATTGGCCCTTACTTTGTTACTAAAGATGAAATTGCAGACGTTAACAATTTAACGATGAGTTTAGATGTTAATGGAAAAAGAATGCAAACAGGTAATACAAATACAATGATATTTAACGTTGATGTGATTGTCTCTTATTTGAGCAAATATATGTCTCTTCAAGCAGGCGATATAATTACAACAGGGACACCTCCAGGAGTTGGTATGGGAATGAAACCTCAACAGTTTTTAAAAGCAGGTGATACAATGAAATTATCAATAGAAAACCTAGGAGAGCAAAACTCGAAGGTAGTTGCTTTATAATTAATTGTGAAAATAACTTCTATTAAAAGTCATGTACTTAGATATGAGTTAGAAAAAGAACTTGGTTATTCACAACAATATTATAAACATCGTACAGCCCATCTTGTTGAAGTTCAAACAGACGAAGGAATAACAGGTTGGGGTGAATGTTTTGGTCCTGGAAATATAGCTTTAGCAAACAAGTTTATTGTTGAAAAGGTTATACAACCTTTAGTAATTGGTGAAGATCCTTTAAACAAAGAACATATCTGGCAGAAAGTATACAATCTTTTAAGAGATAGCGGTCAAAAAGGCATGCCAATTCAAGCATTATCAGGAGTGGATATTGCTTTATGGGATATTCTTGGAAAAAAAACAAACGCTCCTCTTTATCAACTTGTTGGTGGCAAATGTAATAGTGAAGTTCCAGTCTATGGATATGGAATGATGTTACAAAAAAAATCAGTTGATGAATTGATCGCCTTGTTCAAAGAAGAGTCTAAGCAAATAAAATCTAAAAATTTTAAAGGTATGAAAATGAAAGTTGGATTAGGCCCAAAAGAAGATTTAAAGTTGGTTCAATCTGTAAGAGATTCTGTTGGAAAAGATTTTAAATTAATGGTTGATGCAAATCACGCTTATAATTTGAAAGATGCTCTTTATGTTGGAAAAGGTTTAGACGAACTAGATATCTATTGGTTTGAAGAACCTGTTGCCCCTGAGGATTATGAGGGTTACAGAGAATTAAAACAAAAAATCTCTACTAGCATTGCAGGAGGAGAGGCTGAATTTACCAAATATGGTTGGAACAAATTAATATCAAATAAATGTATTGATATTGCTCAACCAGAGGTTTGTGGACTAGGCGGAATTACGGAGTATTTAAAAGTTGCAGCATTAGCTCAAGCAAATTTTATACCAGTGATAAATCATGTATGGGGCTCTGCAATTAGTATTGCAGTTAACCTACATTTGTTAACCGCTCAGCCAGATATGCCAGGTGGGTTATTTCCATCAAAATCTATGCTTGAGTTCGATACAACAGAAAAGAATATTTTTATTACAGATTTGTCAAAGGAAGAATTTTCAATTTTAAACCAAGTTAAAAATAATAACGGTTTTGCATCAATAACAAACAACATAGGTATAGGTATTAATCCTGATAAAAACTTTATAAAGGAGTTTGAGGTAAATGAATAAAATAAAAACATCAGAACCAAAACCTCTTTGGAAGATAAGATGTACCTTAGGTGAAGGAACATTATGGGTTAGTGAACATAACTCAATTTATTTTGTAGATATTAAAAAAAAGAAAATTTGCTCTTTCAATATTAAAAATAAAAAAAAAAAAATATTTAAAGTAAATAAAGAAATTGGTTTCATCGCTCATATCAAAGATCATATTTTTATTTTAGGCCTCCAGGGAGAATTAAGAATACAAAATTTAAAAACAAAAAAAATTTTAAAATCAATAAAGATAGAACCAAATTTGAAACTAAATAGAATTAATGATGGAAAAACTGATCCTGCTGGAAATCTTTGGTTTGGCACCATGGACAATTTGGAAAGAAAAATTGAAAAAGGTTCATTATATAAATTAGATAAAAATTTTAAATTAACAATAGTTGATAAAAATTATAGAATTACTAATGGGCCAGCATTTATTGATCAGTATAATTTTTATCACACCGATAGCGCAAAAAAAAATATTTATAAAATCAAAATAAACAAAAATAATAAACTTATTAGTAAAAAAATATTTAAAAAATTCTCAATCAAAGATGGTGCACCTGATGGCATGACTTTAGATAAAAATAAAAATTTATGGGTAGCACATTTCCATGGTGCTTGTATTTCTGTTTTTAATCAAAAAGCAAAATTAATTCACAGAATTCAGTTTCCTGCAAAAAATATAACCAATTGTACATTTGGAGACAAAAATACCAAAGAACTTTACGTTTCAACAGCAACTAAAGGTATGAGCAAAGCAGATTTGCGAAAATTTAGATATTCAGGATTCTTTTTTAGTGTAAAAACAAATGTAAGAGGAGTTTTACAAAAAAAATTTATATTAAGTAATGAAGAAAAGAGATCTTTACTATGAGCGAATACCTACAAAGCTTTTAAGAGAAGATATTAGATTATTAGGAACATTCTTAGGAAGAGTAATTAAAGATCAAGAAGGTCCAGCTTTTTTTAAAATTGTTGAGAAATATAGGCTATTATCAAAAAACACTTTATCAAATAAAAACAAAAGTAGAATTTTTTCAAAAATTTCAAAAGAAGTAAAAAAACTTTCTCCTAAAAATACTTTTAAATTAACAAGAGCATTTTCACATGTTTTAAATTTAATGAATTTAGCCGAGTCAATAGATGCATCGAGAAAGTTAAATGAATTTGAAAATCCATATTTTAAAAGTAAAAATCAAAATCTTTTCATTGAAGATATAATAGAAAGTTTATTTAAAAATAAAAAAATTCCAGATATAAAAATTTACGAACAAGCTACAAAACTTGATATAGGCATTGTACTTACCGCTCATCCTACAGAAGTAAAAAGGAGAACTTTAATTCAAAAATACGCCAATTTAATTGAAATTATGGAGCAAAGACATCTCTATAAAAAATATCCATCAAAGATAATTGAATTAGATAGAAAGCTTTACTCGGAAATCGCAATAATATGGAAAACAGATGAACTAAAAAGGACTAAACCATCTCCATTAGATGAAGCAAGGTGGGGTTTAGCCGTTATCGAAGATAGTCTATGGGACACTATTCCTAAAGTTTACAAAAGACTTAACGACATATTTAGAAAAAATTTAAAGAAAGATTTGCCACGTGATTTTAATCCAATTCAATTTGGATCATGGATGGGGGGAGATAGAGATGGAAATCCTAATGTAACAGCTGAAGTTACAAATAAAGTAATATTATTTTCTAGATGGCAAGCTGCAAAATTATATGAAAAAGAACTTACTAAATTGATACAAGATTTATCTATGCAAGAATGTTCTACAAAAATAAAAAGAGCAACAGGAAACAGTTATGAACCTTATAGAGTTTACTTAAGACCAATTAGAGATAAGTTAAGACTAACCCATCAAATAATTGAAAATCATTTAAATAACAATGCAGATTTAGATGAAAAAAAATTAATTCAAAATAAAAATGAAATAACTCTTCCATTAAGAGAAGTAAGAAAATCATTAAAAGCAAACCGAGGAGAGTATATTGCAAACGCGGACCTATTAGATTTAATGAGAAGAGTGAGGTGTTTTGGAATTAATTTAGCAAGATTAGATATAAGACAAGAGGCAGATAGACATGAAAAACTTTTAAACGAAATTTTTAAAAAGAAAAAAAATATAAAATATTCTTCTTTAACCGAAATAGAAAAAGTAAAATTGTTAAATAAATCTATAAAAGAAAAAAAAATTTTTGTAGATAAAATAAAAATAAAAGATAAAGAAAATAAAGAAGTTTGGAATACTTTCAAACAGATATCTAAAACACCAATTGAGTGCCTAGGTGCATATGTAATATCAATGACCTCAACAGCATCTGATATTTTATCTGTTTATTTTTTGCAAATGCAGGCACAAAGCAAAAGTTTATTAAGAGTTGTGCCACTTTTTGAAACTTTGGATGATTTAAAAAATGCTAATGGTGTAATGACAAATTTATTTAAACTTTCATGGTATAGAAAAATGATTAATTCAAAGCAGGAAGTAATGATTGGATATTCTGATTCTAGTAAAGATGCTGGTAAATTATCTGCGAGTTGGCATCAATATAAACTTCAAGAGGAGCTTAGAAGTTTAGCTAAAAAATATAAAATAGATCTTGTTTTCTTCCATGGTAGAGGTGGATCTCCAGGAAGAGGAGGCGGACCTATTCAGGCTACTTTAAAATCACAACCTTCAGGAACTGTTAATGGTAAAATTAGAATTACTGATCAAGGGGAGGTAATTCAACAAAAGTATGGATACAAACCTTTAGCTGAATATAACCTTTGTAGCTATATAGGCTCTGTAATGGATGCTTCTTTAAATCCACCGCCAAGATCAAAATCAAATTGGCGTGATTTAATTCAAAAAATGTCAGAAATTTCAACATCCTCATATAGAAAATACTTAAATCAAAGTGAGGATTTTATTCGTTACTTTAAAACTGTTACACCTCATAAATCACTTGGAAAACTTGCGATTGGTTCAAGACCAACCAAAAGAAAGAATGTTGATAACATCCAAAGTTTAAGAGCAATCCCCTGGGTTTTTGCATGGACACAAATTAGATTAATGTTACCTGCTTGGCTTGGGACAACTGAGGCATTGAGATATGGTTCAATCAAAAAGTTCAAAAGAACAATGACTGACATGGAGAGAAATTGGCCTTACTTTGTATCAACCATGGATATTTTGGATATGGTAATTTCTAAAGTAGATCCAGAAATATCAGTTATTTATGAAAATAATTTAGCTGATGCTTCATTAAAGAGAATTGGTAAAAAATTAAGATTTCAATTTGATGCATTGGTCAAATTGCATAATAAAATTACTCCTAAAGAAGTGGTAAAAGAGAGAAAAGAATTTAGAAAGTCTTTATTTATAAGAAATAATTATACTGAGATGCTAAATATACTGCAGGCAAATGTAATGAATAAATTAACAAATAAAAAGTATAAAAATTTAGACAAAAAATTTCTTGAAGATACTTTAATGACATCGATAGCAGGTATTTCTGCAGCAATGAAAAATACAGGATAAATGTTTGAATACTTAATTGCTTTTGGAGCAGGACTAATAAGTTTTTTGTCTCCATGCGTTTTACCCTTAATTCCAGGATATGTTTCTTATATTTCTGGTCAATCTTTACAAGAAATTTTAAACCAAAAAAAAATAAATTTTTTTCCATTAATTTTATTTTGTTTAGGATTCTCAACTGTATTTGTAATTTTAGGGGCATCAGCATCTTTCTTAGGACAGGCACTATTACAAAATTCAGAAGTATTAAGAATTTCAGCAGGAATAGTTATTATAATTTTTTCTCTTCAATTAATTGGAATAATTAATATTCCTTATTTAAATTTTGAAAAAAGATTTGATACAAAAGAATCAAGAAATATTCTTTTTCCATATGTGATCGGTGTTGCTTTTGGCTTTGGTTGGACACCGTGCATTGGTCCAATTCTAGGTTCAATTTTAGCTTTAGCATCTATTGAAGAAACTTTATTAAGAGCTGTAATATTGTTAATTTTTTATTCATTAGGTCTCGCTATTCCATTTGTTTTATCTGGATACTTAATTCAAAGATTTTTATTATTTTCTAAAAATTTTAAGAAAAATATTAGTTTAATATCAAAAATTGGTGGAATAACTCTATTAGTTACAGGTATTTTAATTTTAACTAATCAATTACAAGCAATAGGATTTTATATAATTGAAATCTTTCCTTTTATGCAAAAATTCGGATAAAAGGTATTAATGAAGATTTATCAAATAGACTCTAGTGCTAGAAAAAAAGGCTCAACCTCTAGAGCTTTAGCAAAAAAACTTTTAGATAAAATAAAAAAACCAGGAGATGAACTAATTTATAGAGATTTAGATGATGAAATGCTTTTTGTAAGTGGGCTTACAGAATCTGGAATGAACATAGATGAAAAAGATCAAACAGAAGAGCATAAAAAAATGTTCAAACTTTCGGACAAACTTGTAAAGGAATTGAAAGAAAGTGATGTAATAATAATTTCGGCTCCAATTTACAATTATGGTCCTCCTGCAACTCTTAAAGCTTGGTCAGATTTAGCTGCTAGAATAGGTGAGACTTTTAGATTTAAACCAAACGGGAGAAGAGAAGGATTATTAAAAAACAAACATGCTTATTTAGTTATCACTTCTGGAGGAACAAAATTAAATAGCTCAGAAGATTTTTTAACTCCTTGGCTAAAATTTATTCTTAATTTCTTTGGTATAGAAAAAGTAGATATAATCAGTGCAGACCAAATGGCACTAGATTATGAAAAATCAATCAAAGAAGCTGAAGCACAAATAGAAAATTTATTTAAAGATTAAACTTCCTTTTTAGGTGTCTAAGCTTTCCTTCAGAACTATCGTAATCAATATAACAACCCTGTAAAAATCTCTCACCTTCTTTGATTTCATAGGCTGTTCTCCCATGGAGAAGCCTGTAATTGTCCATCATCATTAAGTCTTTAGGTTCTAGTTTAAATTCAATTCTATATTTATCTGAATTATACATTTCAGATATTTTTTTCCTCGCTTGATAGTAAAGATCTAATTTTTCTTTTTCTAATATCGGAACATAGTCTAATCTGGGACTAAATCTTACTTGCTTTAAACTTTTATCATCATTTAGTTCAATTAAAGGAGAAATAGTCTCTAAAATAACTTCTTTATCAATAAATCTAAATCTTACCTTTACCTCTGTTAATATTTTGTAAAATTCTGGGTATTCATTTTTCAAATCTTCGGTAACTGTATAACCATCCACCAATGTTGATAATCCACCTGAAACGTTACTTTCAATACAGTGCAAAAGTTGAATACATGGAACAGGATTTCTATAAGGATTATCTGTATGAGGCGCCAAAGCTAATGACGTATAAGCAAGATCGTTTGGATCAGGTTTAGATTTTACGTCAAAATATTCTCCAAAATTTGTTCTACGAACACTGCCTATAGAATTTGCAAATTCCACGATATAATTTTTAGATGTTGGAATATTTTTTACTATAACAAATCCATATTTATAAAATGAAACAAGTAGATCATGCATTTCTTTGCTCTCATAAAAATTTTCTTGGTATTCAAAATTTTTTATATTTTTTAAAGAGGAATCCCATTTGATTTTTTCAATAGACCTTATGACAATATCTTCTTTAGCAAACTCAGAAGTAATTTTATCAATTTCTAGTTTTGAATTAACACCATCATTAAAATTAACTTCTAAGTATTTTTCATTAAGTTTTGCCTTATTTATTGAAACATCATTGCTTAAAAAGGTAGGATCAAAAAGTCTTTGCTGAGTTCCTTTATCTAAATACTCCTCACCATTAACTCTTTCTCTTAACCAGAATGGGTGAATTTCTTTTTTTTCAGACCCATTATTAAAATAAACCTTATTTTCAACTAGCTCGATTTTCATAATAGTAAGCTAAGGATTATTTAAAATTTAACTTTAATCAACATAAATTAAATAGTAAGAGTTCATTGTGAAAAAATTTGATACAAAAAAATATCCAATATATGCAAGCTTTTTAAATCAACTTGCTAAAAGTTTAACCAAGTTTTATTACGCCAAGTTAAATAAGCCATTTAAGATAACCAATAAGATGAAAGGCAAAGGTTACGATCCTGTAACAACATCAGATAAAGCCTTTGAAAAATTTATAAGGTCTAAAATTTCAAAAAAATTCCCAAATCACCAAATTATAGGTGAAGAATATGGTCATAAAAATACCAAGAGTGAGTTTTCATGGGTAATTGATCCAATTGATGGAACCAGATCATACGTTGTTGGTAATCCTAGTTGGAGTAATCTCATTTCATTAAACTTCAATGGAGAACCAATTTTAGGATTAGCAAATTTTCCTAAAATGAGAAAATATTATTTAAATGTAAATAAAAATTCTGCGTTTGTTTTTGAAAATAATAAAAAAAGAAAACTTAAAGTTAACTCTAAATTAAATTTTACTAATGCAAAATTAGCAGCTGCATTTCACAATCAATTAACTTTAAAACAACAATCTAAAATTAAAAAATTTATTAAAAGAATGCAATTTCCATGTTTTGATGCATTGACTTATTGTCAATTAGCAGAAGGTAGACTTGAAATAGTTGCACAATGTGCAAATAAGATTTGGGATATTCATCCAATAATGCCAATTGTTAGAGCAGCAGGAGCAATAGTAACGACATGGGGCAACAAAAACCCTGTTGTTGGAGGAAATATTATTGTTTCAAATAATAAAGCCAATCATAAAAAGATTTTAAAATTATTAAAACCATTAGCTGAATGATACCAGAAAGAGCACAAACAATTCTAGATTTTTGGTTTAAAGAAACTCCTTCTGAGATGCGTTTTAAAAAAGATGAAAACTTTGATCAAAAAATTAAAGATAAATTTTTAAAAGATTATGAATTAGCTTTTCAAAATGAATATGATGATTGGCAGGATAACCCTATGAGTTGTTTGGCGTTAGTAATTTTATTTGATCAGTTTTCAAGAAATATGTTTAGAAATGACAAAAAAGCTTTTGCTCAAGATCAAAAAACTAGATTGATTGTAAACGATGCAGTTTATTCAGGTTATTTAGAAGCTATGAATGTAAATCAAAGATTATTTATGTTGTTACCTTTAATTCATAGTGAGGAAATTAGTGATCATGAAATGGCTTATTACTTACTAAACAAATATTTAAAAGAACACGAAGGATACAATGAAATAAAAAAATTTTGGCAAGATAATACAAAAGCAATTAGACAATTTCATAGATATCCTCATAGAAATGAAATTTTAGGAAGAGAGTCTACTGAAGAAGAAATAGAATTCTTAAAAGGTCAAAATTCTTCTTGGTGAAATGAATTTAGAATTTATTTTCAAAGTTATAGATAAAGATGAGTGGCAAAAGGCCAAACAATCCGGAACTTATGTAGGGTCAGAAAAAGATCTTAAAGATGGATATATTCACTTTTCAGAAGAGGATCAGGTAGAGGAAACTTTAAATAAACATTATCCCAATAAAGAAAATCTAGTCTTGTTAAGAGTAAATGCTTTTAAGCTTGAACAT
>CACKZG010000004.1 GCA_902604545.1 uncultured Pelagibacteraceae bacterium | reverse complement strand
AGAGGTCAAGAAGGTTGTGGGATTGTTACTTTTGATGGAGAAAAATATTATTCTGAAAAAAGATTTGGTTTGGTTGGTGATAATTTCAACAAAGAAAAAGTACTTAATAATCTTAAGGGAAATTATGCAATTGGCCATAACAGATACAGTACGACTGGAAACAATATATTAAGAAACATACAGCCTTTTTTTGCTGACACCAATGCAGGTGGAATTGGAGTTGCACACAATGGAAATCTTACGAATTCAATAGCTTTAAGAAATAAACTCGTTGAAGATGGAGCTATATTTTACACTACTTCAGATACAGAAACGATTGTTCAATTAATTGCTAAATCAAAAAGACCAAAAACAATTGACAAAGTAATTGATGCAATTTTTCAAATTCAAGGTGGCTATGCATTAGTGATGTTAACTCAAAACTCTTTAATCGGAGTTAGAGACCCTTATGGAATTAGACCACTAGTAATTGGTAAGCTTGGCAATAGTTATGTCTTAGCTTCTGAAACTTGTGCATTTGATATAATTGGTGCAAAATTTGTAAGAGAAGTTGAAAATGGCGAGATAGTTTTAATTGAAAACAATGAACTGAAAAGTATTAAGCCCTTTCCTGCTAAAAAAGTTAGACCATGTGTATTTGAATATATTTATTTTTCAAGACCAGACAGTCTGATTGGAGGAAAAACAGCATATGAGCATAGAAAAAACATCGGTAAAGAACTTGCAAAAGAAAACGATACTGATGCAGATATAGTTGTTCCAGTCCCAGATTCTGGAAATGCTGCTGCTATGGGTTTTGCTCAAGAATTAAAAATGAATTTTGAACATGGATTAATTAGAAATCACTATGTTGGAAGAACTTTCATCGAGCCAAGCCAAAAAATTAGGAGCTTAGGTGTCAAATTAAAATTAAATGCTAATCAAACTACAATTAAAAATAAAAAAATAATTCTAATTGATGACTCACTTGTTCGAGGGACCACATCGTATAAAATAGTTAAAATGCTTTATGATGCTGGTGCGAAAGAAGTTCATGTTAAGATTGCATGCCCCGAAATAAGATATCCAGATTTCTATGGTGTAGACACACCTACAAAAAAGGAATTGTTAGCAGCAAATAAAACAAATGATGAAATTTGTGAATATATTGGAGCTAAATCTTTAAGATTTTTGTCAATAGAGGGGTTATATAAAGCTATTGGTTTTGAAAAAAGAAACGAAACATATCCACAATTAACAGATCATTATTTCACGGGTGAATATCCTGTTAAATTAGTGGATGAATTAGGAGATAATAAAATAACTCAGTTATCTTTACTAAGCACAGGATCAAATAATTAAAATATGAAAACAGTAAATTTTACTGAAATGAAAAATGGAACTAAGGAAGATTACGAGCTTCTTGAAAAATTTGAGAAAAACTTTGAGAGACAAACTGCTGAAAGAGTTTTAAATTATTTATCTAAACAAACAACGACTTTGGAAGGTTACAAAATCACTAGATTAGAACATTCCTTACAAGCTGCAACAAGAGCATTTAAAAATAAAGAAAGTGACGAAATGGTTGTTGCAACTTTACTACATGATATTGGAGATGATTTAGCACCAATGAATCATTCTCAATATGCTGCATCCATACTTAGACCTTATGTTTCGGAAAGAACTTACTGGATTGTTCTACACCATGGTCTTTTTCAAACTTACTATAGCGCTCATCATTTAAGTGGTGATAGAAATGCAAGAGATAAATTTAAAGACCATAAGTATTATCAAGACACTATAGATTTTTGTGAAAAATATGACCAATGCTCTTTTGACCCTGATTACAAAAGTTTGACTTTGGATGATTTTAAGCCATTAGTTAAAAAAATATTCGCAAAAGAGCCTTATTATTATCTTTAAATTTAGATATAAATCACTACTTACAGCGCATGATTGATTCAAAAGAAAAAATTATAAATTATTTTAAATCAGGTATTAAGGAACCCAAAAATTTTAAAATTGGGATCGAGCATGAAAAGTTTTTATTTAATAATTCGGATAATAAAAGGATTGATTATTTAAAAATAAAAGAAATGTTTACAGCCTTGCTTGAATTTGGGTGGAATCCAGTTTTTGAAAAAGAAAATATCATTGCTCTTAATAAAGGCGGAAAAAATATAACTCTTGAACCAGGCAATCAGATAGAATTATCGGGAGATAAATTAAATCATATGCATGAAGCTTGTGCAGAGTCACAAGACTACTTGTTTGAATTAAAACAAGTTACAAAAAAATTAGATATTAAAATTGTTAGTGCGGGGTTTGATCCAATATCTAAATTAAATGAAATCCCAAACAATCCTAAACAACGATATGAATTGATGAATAAGGATATGCCTCTAGGTGGCAAACTTAGTTTGGACATGATGTATCGAACATGCGGTACACAATTAAATATAGATTATAGTTCAGAAGAAGATTTTATTAAAAAGTTCAGAGTAGCAAACTCAATAGTACCCATTGCAATTGCTTTGTTTGCGAATTCCTCAATTGTGGAGAAAAAAAATAGCAAATATTTATCTTATAGATCTAAAGTATGGCAAAGTACTTCTAGAGGTGGATTGCCTAAATTATTTTTTGAAAATATGAATTTTGAAAAATATGCAGATTTTGTAATTAATTTTCCTATATTATTTATACAACATAAAGATCAGTATATTTCAGGAAGGAAATATATATTTAAAGATTTTATGGAAGGAAAAATCCAAGAAATTGGAAATAGACTTCCAACTGAAGCAGACTTAACAACTCACTTAAGCACAATATTTACTGAAAACAGAGTTAAAAAATATATTGAATTGAGATCGATGGATACCTGTGGTTGGGATTGTTTATGTGCAGGACCAGCTTTCAATATAGGCATGCTTTATGGAAATTTAAACGAAGTTAGTGAACTAATTTCAACATGGGACATCGATAGAATAATTAACGCTTATCTGGAGGCGCCACAAAAGGGATTTAATACACAATTAATGGGTAAAGATCTTCTTTATTGGTCATCTACACTTTTAGATCTTTCAAGAAAAGGGTTAGAGAATAGAGATGTTTTAAGTAAAAAAGGTAATAATGAAACTGTATTCCTAAACCATCTACAAAAAGTAATTGATAATAAGACAACAAACGCAGATCATATGATTAATAAATTTTCAAAAAATGAAAATTTAGACGAATTGTATGATAAATAAAATTGTTGCTATTCAAGGAAATCATCCTTCTAAACTAAATCCTTTAACAGATACAAGTGTATTTTTAGCAAAAGAAATTCAGAACAAAAAATATAAAATTTTCTATTACGATCCAAAAGACTTATCAGTTGTTAATTCAAAAGTTACAGCCAACGGTTTTTTTATTAAATTTAACTATAGCAATAAAAAATTCTATAAAATTACAAAAAAAAAAAATCTAGAATTAAGTAAATGTAAATTTATTCTTATTCGCCAAGATCCACCTTTTAATCTTGAATATATTTCAACAACATACATTTTGGATACAATTAAGACTAAAGTTAAAATAATTAACAACCCTACCTCTATAAGGAATATTTCTGAAAAATTGTACTCATCAAAATATCAAAAATATATGCCAGCTACTATTTTTACTCAAAATATGGATGAAATAAAAAAATTTTTCAAAAAAAATGAAAAAGTCATTTTAAAACCCATCCATAGTTTCAGTGGAAATGATATTCATTTACTAACTAAATTTAATTCAAAATTGGTTAATAAATTTATAAAAAAACATGATCATGTTATGTGCCAAAAATTTCTTCCTAGAATTAGTAAGGGAGATAAAAGGGTTTTTATTATTAATGGGAAAGTATGTGGAGCAATTTCAAGGGTTCCAAAGAAAGGTTCAATTTTAAGTAATATGAGCAAAGGAGCAAAACCAACTAATACAAAATTAACAAGTAAAGAAATTAAAATTTCAAAATTAATTGCAAAAGATTTAAAAAAAGAAAATATTTTTTTTGCAGGAATTGATTTTATAGACCAAAAACTTAATGGGGATATAAATATTACATCTCCAACTGGACTTAAAACACTTTATGATCTATCAGGAAAAAATTTAGCTAAAACTTTTTGGAAAGAACTCAAGGCGTGAACAATTTAACTAATCAGCAAAAAGGTTCCTTGATGGCTTTTATAGGAGTTATGTTTATAACTCCAGACTCTTTGCTAATTAGATTAACAAATATTGATACTTGGGGGATGCTTTTTTACAGAGGAGTAATACCATTTGTGGTAGTTCTAATTGGTCTTCTTTTATTTTATAAAAATAATTTTTTAAAAGCTTTATTTAAAATTGGTTATCCAGGTATTTTTTATGTAATTAGTTTTTCTATTTGTAATATTACTTTTATTATCTCAATTCAAAACACTAATGTAGCAAATACTTTATTGATGGTAGCTCTTGCGCCAATGTTATCAGCAATATTAGGGGCTATTTTCTTAAAAGAAAAACCAGATAATAAGACTTGGGTCGCTATAATAATTACCTTCATTGCTTGTGTTTATATTTTTTACGACTCTTTAAGTCTTGGCAATTTTTATGGAGATTTATTTGGTTTAATAACTTCTTTTGGATTGGCTTGTAACGCAAATATTGCAAGGTATGCAAAATCTACCGATTTAGTGCCTGCTGCTGTAATTGGAAAATCGTGCGTTGCAATTTTTGCTTTTTTCTTTGTTAAAGACTTTGCGTTAGTGGGAAATGATCTTTTTTATATACCTTTAATGTGTGTAATGTGTGTAGCCATACCATTTGTTTTAGTCACTATAGCACCAAGATTTATTACAGCAGCTGAAGTTAATCTATTTTTCTTATTAGAAACTATCCTTGGACCGATATGGGTTTGGATGGTTATTAAAGAACAGCCCTCTAACGAGACTATCTATGGAGGTATCGTTATCATTATCACGATAGCAATTCATTCTTTACTGGCCATAAAAAAAACACAAACCAAAACTACGTAGCGAGAAAATATTAAACTTAAAAACTAAATATGCAAAAAGAAGTAAAAAAGTCTTGGGCTCTATTTATAGGGATAGGGGTAATGATGATTGCTCATGGTTTGCAAATGCAAATTATGGGTATTCGATCAGTAATAGAAGATTTTAGTGTTTTTACAACTGGGATCTTTATGTCTGGATACTATATAGGTTACTTTGTGGGCTCGAGAACTACACCAAATTTTGTTTCAAAAGTAGGTCATATAAGAGTGTTTGCTGCATTTGCATCTCTTGCATCTTTAAGTGCTTTGGTTGCTGTTGTTTATATAAATCCTTTTATGTGGACAATAAGTAGATTCATTACAGGTATAAGTTTGGTCAGTTGTTACGTGGTAACTGAGAGCTGGTTAAATGATAGAGCGACTAACAAGAATAGAGGACAATTATTGTCAGCTTATATGATGGTAATCTACTTTGGATTAGCAATTGGTATGCTGCTACTTAATGTTAGTAAACCAGAGGATTATGAGCCATTTATTTTAGTTTCTATTTTGCTGTCAGTTGCTCTTGTTCCTATTTTATTAACAAAAAGACCTGCTCCAAAATTTAAAAAAATAGAAACAATAAGTATTAAAGACTTATATAAAATTTCTCCACTAGGATCATTAAGTTCTTTCTTTACTGGAATTATTCATGCTGCTTTCTTTTCTTTAATTGCAGTTTATGCAACTAAAGCAAATTATACTTTGATTGAAACCTCAGTTTTACTTTTTATTTCAACAATTGCTGGTGTTGTTGGACAAGGGCCAATAGGTTATTTATCAGATACATTTGATAGAAGAAAAGTAATTGTAATAACGACTTTTGGAAGTTCTTTGTTAGCATTTCTCTCAATCTTAAGCTCAAATGATCCGTTTCAAAATATTTACCATTTAGATGAGTTTGCATTTAAAAAAATATTATTTTTCATTTTTGTTGGGCTATATTCTAGTTTATGCCTTCCTTTGTTTTCACTTAACCTAGCTCACACAAATGACTTCGTTCCTAAATCAAAATTTGTAGCAGCTGGGGGTGGTTTACAGTTTATATTTGGTTTAGGCGCAATCAGTGGTCCTATTTTATGTTCTATTTTTATGGAATGGTTTGGTTTAAATGGTTTGTTTATTTTTTTAATTATTACTCATGCAATTATTGGAGGTTTTGGTTTATATAGAATGAAAGTTAGAGATACTGTGGAAAATCCAGATTCAACTTTTACTCCTGTCCCAGCTACAATAACACCTGCTGGATTGGAATTGGATCCTGATACAAAACCAATTGAAGAACCAAATTATCAAAAACAAAATAATTAATTTTTATTGATCAATCTGTCTATATACCCAGACATTTTATATATAACTTGTTTTTTTGTCAGCTGATCTGATCTAACTAAAATAGAGTCTTTTACTCTAATTAGCGGACTATGCTTTCTGTTTTTATCTGTTAAAGTACGTTTTTTTAAAGATTTTTTTACCTCTTTTAATGGTAATTTCTTTTTTATATCTAGCCATCTTCTATAACTTGCAACATCTAAACTACATTTAAAATAAAATGCTAAATCATACTTAGGGTTTTTTGATAATATTTTACTGGCAATATCTCTCCCTTCAACACATATCCTTTTATTTTTTTTAATTATGGAAATTTGTACTTTGTTAACAATTTCTCTAATTTTTTTATTTTTTGCAAGTGTAGCTACATGATTACTAATTTTCTCTGAATGTAGTTTTAAATTAGAAATTTTTTTGTATGATATTCCTTTAAATTTTCTTTTTAAAAACTCTACTTTGTTTTTAGGTTTATGACTGATAACCAATTTGCTAGCATATCTATATAAAAGACCTGAATTAATTAACAATAAATTATATTTTTTAGATATCAGTTTTGCCGCTGTACTTTTGCCACTTGCTGACTCGCCATCGCAAGCAATTATAAGTTTTTTTATTTTTTTCATTTTTTTAAGTTTTTTTATTATAAAATTATAAAATTTAATATCTTAATTTTTTTATCAATTTGATTTCAAGCACCTTGTTTTAAAAAAGAATATAAAGAATATAAAAAAATATATTAATGACACTACTATATATTTAGAATAAAAAGAATTAAATTTATAAATAATATAATGTTAAACATTATAAATAAAATCTTGAAATTATTGATTGGTCAAACAAGAATAGGAGTGACAGCTAGTAAAACTCTTTTGTTTTTATGGTTAAAAAATGACTTAAAATCAATCGATGGTGACTTAGGAATTGATTTAGCTGGTGGATCAATGATGAATAAAAAATTTTTCATGACAAAAAAATATATGTGTGTAGATCTTGATAAACAAAAGTTAGATCAAGGAGTTAGTAATTTTTCAGATGCATTACCTGTTAATGATAAAATTGAAGATTTTATAAAAACATATAATCAAGAAAAACCAAATTTGTTAGTGTGTATTCAAACTATGGGTATAAATAGCAAATTTAATCATGACCATACTTTAATTGTAATAAAAATGATTTACGATTTATTAAAACCTGGAGGGAGTATGGTATTTAACGTTGGTAATACTGGAGTAAATTTAAGTTTAGTTGAAAAGGAATTAGATAATCTGTTTAGTAGAAAATTTAAATATATTAAGATTAATTCTTATGGTTTTATGAATAAAACAATTAAAAAACCAAACCCTTATTTCCAATTTTTTTTAGCAAATCTTATGAATATAATTCCTCCATTAAGAACTTGTTTTGGTTTTAATAAAACGAACATATACTGTTGTTTTAAAAAAAAATTATAATCTAGAATGTTAAAATCTAATTTCTGATTATCTAAAATAATTTAGCATGGTAGATATTAATAAAGCACCAAACGATTTTTTTGATAACTGGAATAAAATCCAATCAATGTCATATAAAAATGTCATTGAGCTGCTTGTGAAGAGAAGTAGTGAAAAAAAGGTATTAGGTTTAATTCAATTTGAATTAGATCAATTTTCAGAAAATGTTCAAAAGGATTTGGCTATTTCTGAAGCAAGTTCTTTCTATCAAGAAATATCTAATCTTTTCAGAGACTCAAACTGGTGGTCAACCGCTACAGTAACAGATGCTTGTAAATATTATTTAAACTGTGCAAGAAATAATATTTCTTATTTTGAAAACTATGTAGAGGCAGATAGTAATTTATCCCAAAATGAAAAGAATGAGATATTTGCCTTGTATCAATTGTGTACTTTATTTGTTTCTTGGAATGCAATTAAAGAAAAACAGATCAGAGAAATAATAGATATTAGAAAAAGTCTGTTTTTTAGATAAAATTCATCAATGAATAAAGAAAATGCAAGTAAACTCTGGAAAATTATTCAGGAAGCTGGCGATTATTTGGGGGGGCAATTACCTGACCATCCAAATCACCCTAGAGGAAGAAACCCCTATGCTCATGTTGCTATTTGTGTAAAAAGTAAATTTAATGCAAGTTACAAAGATATTCCTGATGAACAGTATGATGAAGTTATAAAGTATATTAATTTTTTAAAAGAAAATCCTAGTTAACTTTAATTGTATTTAACAATTCATCAACATCACTATCTTTAGTATTCCAAGCAGCAACTAATCTTATCGCTTTTCCATCTAATTCTTCTTCATTCATTTTATAACCTTCAGAATTTAGATGCTCTATTTTTTCTCTTGGAAATTTTGCAAAGACTTCATTGGCTTCCGTTGGATAGGCAATTTCAATATCATTATGTTTGCTTAAACCATCACTTAATTTTTTACCCATTGCATTAGCGTGCTTTGCATTTCTCAACCAAACATCATTTGAAATGTAAGCATCTAATTGTGCAGAGACAAAACGCATTTTAGATAGTAGATGTCCTGCTCTTTTCATTAAAAAAGCAATGTCACCTACTAATTCTTTCTTAAAAAATATAATTGCTTCAGCTGCTAAACAACCATTTTTAGTTGCTCCAAATGACAATACATCAACCCCAGATTTCCATGTCATTTCAGCAGGAGTTACATCTAAAGATACCAATGCATTAGCAAATCTGGCTCCATCCATATGTAAATTTAAATTATGTTTATGAGTGATTTCTGCAATTTTTTTGATTTCATCTAATTGATAAACTTCACCTGTTTCACACACTTGAGTGATACTGACTGATGAAGGTTGAGTATGATGAACAATTCCTTTTCCACCTATCGATTGATCCAACTCCTCTGCAGTTATTTTTCCCATTACCCCATTTAACGTAACTAACTTTCCTCCTCCTGTATAAAATTCAGGTGCACCACATTCATCGGTATTTATATGGGACATCTTATGACAATAAATGTTTCCATAAGAGGGTGTCATTGTAGATAATGCTAAAGCATTAGCTGCAGTACCTGAGGCTGTAGGAAAAACAATTACTTCCTTTTCAAATATTTCTGAGAACTTATCTTGTAATTCATTTGATATTGGGTCATTCCCATATGGAGTGCTATCTCCTTCATTGGCTTTTAAAATTGCATCTAGTACTTCAGGACAAGCGCCGGCGACATTATCAGAAGCGAATTTAACTCGCTCTCTTTTAATTTTAATTTTTGCCATAATTATTGTTTTGGAAAGTAATCTTTAAGTTCACCCTCTCGGTAAACGTCTGCAGTACAACAATGTAAACCTCCACCAAAAGCATAGGCATCTCTAAGTTCTACTGGTATAATTTCCATACCTAATTTATCTAATTGCTCTGCTTGATATATTTCACTTTTCTCTACACAGACAGTTTTAGGATCTAAAACTAAAACATTCATTGATAGCCAAGTTGATGAATAGCATAATGGTGGTGGTTCGTTGTGGGCTGGTTGTGCACTGTCTACAATCTCCCAACCATTGTTTTCAAATAATTTTCTTTGTTCCTTAGGAAGTCTTCTTTGTGGGTTATTGATAATTAAACCTTCTTTAATTGGGGTAAAAGTTGCATCAATGTGAATTGGATAAGGATCACCTGGGAAGTTAACTGCATGAACTCTGTGATCTTTATAATGTCTCTTTAGCCAATCAATTCCTTTTAAATTTGTTGTAAAACCATGTTGTACAACTAAATCTTTACCAAATCTTAGTACGTCTGCTGCATCAAATAATGGTTCTTCTTCAGTGGTTACAAAATATTTTTTTTCAGTCCACTCTAATCTTTTTTGAACACCAATTTTATCTGATAGATAATCTTTTCTATAATCTGCATCAGTTAACCTTGGCTTTGGGGCAGACTCGTGTCTCATATTAGGATCTTGATTATAATAATCTTTTAGAAGTGGTCGGTAACATAAATATTCAAACCAACGACAACGATAACTCATTGTAGCTTCTAAAATTTCGTTTCCTACTGTCAACAAAACATCTCTTGGAGGCATGCAGCCAAACATTGTTTCGGCTTCCCAATCTGGTGTTGATGTCTTTTGATTAAAATCAATTGGTGTTGGTCGATCAACTTTAATACCTCTTTTTTGAAGTATATTTGAAAAGTTATCTAATAATTCATTTGCTTTATCGACAGCATCTTTTGTTCTTGGTCCAAACTGACCTCGCATATCACTATCTTCAGGAACTTTTGCATCCAAAGCAGGCTCTGGAGCTGGTATACAAGTTCCATCTGCTCTTCCAACAATCACATGTTTTAACGGATCCCACTCATTCCAACTATTAACAATAGTTTTATTCTTGTTCATAAAGATTAGTTTTTTATAATATTATGCTCAGGACCAAAAGGAAATTTTGTAATATTCTCTGCTCCATTTTTGCCAATCACCAAAATATTGTGTTCTCTATATCCACCTGCGCCAGGATTACCCTCTGGGATCATTATCATTGGCTCCATCGACACGACCATATTTTCCTCAAGAACAGTATTAATATCTTCTCTTAATTCTAAACCAGCTTCTCTTCCATAAAAGTGAGAAAGCATACCAAATGAATGTCCGTAACCAAATGTTCGATACTGAAGATAACCAAGTTCAGCAAAAAGTTCGTTAAGCTCATGACAAATATCAGAGCACTTTACGCCTGGTTTAATTAATTCTAATCCACGCTTGTGCACTTTAACATTTGCTTCCCAAGCTTTAAATGAAGCATCATCAGCATGATCTAAAAATAAAGTTCGCTCCAATGCAGTGTAGTAGCCTGAGATCATAGGAAAAGTATTTAAAGATAAAATATCTCCTTTAACTAATTTTCTATTTGTCTTTGGATTGTGAGCTCCATCTGTATTGATGCCTGATTGAAACCATACCCAAGTATCCATGTACTCTGCACCTGGATAGCTTTTAACAATCTCTCTTTCCATTCTATCTCTTGCTGCAATTGCTACTTCGATTTCCGTATTATCTTCTCTAATATTTTTAACTATTTCTTCACCACCAATGTCTGCAATTCTTGCACCATTTCTAATTATCTCAATTTCTTCATTCGATTTAATCATTCTAAGTTTCATTAGATCTTTTGAAACATCACTAAATACTGAGAAAGTAAAAATAGACCCAATTTTTTCTCGCATATCTAAAGTGACATGATCATTTTCAATTCCAATATTTTTTGGAGGTTCATCCCTTCCAATAATTGAAACAATGGCCCTTAAAAAATTATCTCTTTTCCAATCTGTATAAATAACGTTATCACAATGAGATCTGCGCCAGGGTTGACTTGCATCAATGTTAGCTGAAATTGTTGAGATTTTATTTTGAGTGATCACACATCCGTATGGTCTACCAAAAGAGCAATAAATAAAACCTGTGTAATATGCAACATTATGCATTGAGGTTAAGATGACCATATCAAGACCATTTTGGTCCATCACTGATCTAAGTTTGCTTACTCGATCATTATATTCTTTATCTGTGAAAGGTAATTTTACTTTTTCACCATTTTTAAGTTCAAAAAAATCTGGTCGTTCCATATTAATTTAATGCTATATATCTTTTGTTCCATCTCATTATTAAACTGTAATAAAATATAGATACAAAAAGAAAAAAACCACCGATTATAGTATTTGTGGATGGTACTTCATTAATGCCAAATAATGGCAACCAAACCCAAAAAATTCCACCTACAACTTCAGTTAAAGATAATAAAGTCAATTCTGCTGCTGGTATCGCTTTAGATCCAATTGAATATAAAATTAAACCAAAACAAACGAGTGTCCCATGCAAAGAAAATAAAGCTCCGTTATAGCTAGATGAAAAAAAAACTAAGTTGTTTGACAAAATCATAATTGTTGCAAACACAAAACAAAAGAAACCTGCAAAAGCTACCGTTGTAAATTTTGGTGTTTCTTTTCTCCATCTTAGAGTTACAGAAAAAACTGAGAAACCAATTGAAGAAGTTAAACCAAACACAAAACCAATTAATGATTTTTCACCAGTGTTTCCAAGTGCCATAATAATTATACCAACTGTTGCAATTATTATTGATATCCACACATTGAGAGAAATTTTTTCTTTTAAAAATAAAAATGCTAATAATGCTGTAAAAAAAGGCATTGCTGCTAAACAAAGTAAAGTAACTGCAGCACTAGTATTTGTAATTGAATAAATAAATGTAATCATGGCGATCCCCAATCCAGATCCACCGATTACTCCAGATAAACCTATTTTATAATAGTTTTTGTAAAAATTTTTTCCTTCCTCAAAAAATAAATAAAGATTTAATAAGATGAAAATTGTTAAACCTCTGCCAAAAATATACTGCCAAGGTGCCAATTGAGGATTATCCATGTATCGAACTACTAATGGGCCAAACGACCACAATAGACCGGCAAAAAGTACAACGGGAATAGCTATTCTTGGATTTCTCAACTCTAACATATTCAGAAATCTAATTGTAAATAGAATTTTCTACAACAAAAATACGTTTCTAAACTAAATTTTGATTTGAAAGGTTGGGGAAAAAACAATCAACGATATCTCCTTTTTTAAATTTTGATTTACCTGCTGGTAACAAAACCCAAATATTTGATTTTACAAATGATTTAATTCTAAAAGACTCTTGGCCTTTTAAAATTTCAACATTTATTTTTCCATTTTTAGTTGTGCTTAATTGACTTTTTACAAATCTTGTGAAATTCTTTTTTTTATCGAAACCATTTGTCAAAATAGCTTTAATTGATTTTTCTTCTGATAATCCTAAAGCATTTAAAATATATGGAATTACAAAAAATCTAAAACATGCGGCTGAAGAGATCGGATTTCCAGGGAGTCCAAATATTGCCTTTTCCTTTCCTTTAATTTTTGCAAACATTATTGGTTTTCCAGGCCTTATTGCAGCGCTTTTAAAATAGCTTGATAACTTAAATTTTTTAACAACATCGGGTATAAAATCAAACTTACCTGCAGACACTGCGCCTGAAGTAATAATGATATCATCTTTAGATTTAATTAATTTATTTATTTTTTGTTTAAAAATATTTTGATGATTGTCTCTTAATATACTTCCGCTTTTAAAATTAAATAAAAAATTTTGATTTAAGTTTTTAATATAATGTGTATTAGAATTTCTTACCATCCAAACTGGAATATTGTCTTTGTTTGATATTTCGTTTCCAGTTGAAAAAAATAATATATTAATCTTTTTTTTTACTTTAATTTTTTTAATACCTAAACTTTTAAAAGCTAAAATATGGTTTGGTTGAACAATATTATTTTTTTTTATTACAACGTCCCCTTTTTTATAATCTGAACCTGCAAACCTAACGTGATCAAATTTTTTTATTTTTTGGTCAATTAAAATATATTTTTTATTAGGCGCAAAAATTATTTGTTCTATAGGAATAATTGTATCAAAACCCTTTGGTATAATTCCTCCAGTCATTATTTCGGCAGTATCAAATTTTTTTATCCTTTTTTTAAATGGTTTCATTCCCGCTGCAATCGAGCCAATAATTTTAAATTTTTTTGGAGATTTTTTTTTTAATCCATTAGTATCTTTTGAATTAATTGCATAACCATCAAATGCAGCATTATTCCCTGCTGGATAATTTATATTAGAATAAATATTGGTAGAAACTACTCTATTTAGAGAATTTATACTCTTTATAGTTTCCTCTTTAATTTTAATTTTTGCTTTTTTTAAAATTGTCTTAGATTTTTCGTAACTAATCATTTTTGAGTATTTCTTCGGCTTTTTTTAAATCTTCTTTTGTATTTATATTAAAGAAAGGATCGTTATTTGAAAACTCCATATTAATTATTTTTACCCCAGTATTATTAGCCCACAACTCTACTTTTCTTTCTCCATTGTTTAAATCCTTCTCTAACTTATCTAGTAAATTAATCGACCATAAGCCAAATATATTATGTCGTGTGTTGTTTGACTTAATGAAAAATAAATCACTTTCATTAAAGTTAATATTTTGAATAAAATCTTTAAGTATTTGTCTCTTAAAAAAAGGTGTATCAACAGGGAAAGTTGCTATCCATTTGTAGTCTATTTGATTTTCTTTTATCCATTTCATAGCTGACAAAACTCCACCTAACGGACCGTGACCTTTTTCAAAATCTTCAATTATTGAAATTTTTTCTGAGTTATGAAAATTAATTTTATTATTTGATACAATTAAGATTTTCTTGAATTCATCAATAATTTCAGTCAACATATGATCAATTAACAATTTACCAGCTAACTTTACTTGGGATTTATCTTCTCCAAACCTTTGTGACTTACCGCCTGCTAGCACAGTGCCTAAAATATTGTTATGATCCATCTATAAAATATAAAACATTCAAAGTTGAATTAAAGAAATTAAATGGATTTAAGAATTTTAGAAATAGCAGCCCATACTGAAAACAATAAAGTTGTTGAAAACTATACTCATAAGTCAAAACACAAAAATCCATTATGTGGTGATGAGATGGAAATAAGCTTAATTGTCAAAGAGGATGTTGTAAAAGATATGGGTTATCAGTGTAAATCGTGTGTTTATTGTCAGGCGTCAGTCAGTCTACTATCTAGAAAAATTAAGGAAAAAAAAGTTGATGATATAAAAAAATTTATAAAAGTTGGTGAGCAACTTTTTGAGGACGCAAAAGTAAGTATGGAAAAACATTGGAAAGACTTTAAAGAAATTTTAGATAAAAAAAATCTTTCAAGAAAAGAATGTTTGCTTTTACCATTAAGAACTATTGCCAAAGCATTGAAAATATAAATGATCAAATTTACAAAACCTTTATTACAAAAAGCATTAATTGCAGGTTTTTTTTCAGCATTTACAATTGGTATACTAACAGTCCTTACTTATAAAAGTACACTGGGATATTTTATTGCAGCCTCATTCGGTTCCTCAATGGTTTTGCTATTTGGTTTCCCCGAAAGCCCATTTGCACAACCAAAGAATGTTTTTTTTGGACATTTAGTAACAGCTTTAGTAGGAGTAATTTTTGTAAACTATATTCCGCTTCCTATTTATATCAGTATTGCAATCGCTGTTGGAGCTGGAGTTTTTTTAATGATTTTATTTAATATTGTTCACCCACCTGCTGGTGGAAATCCGATTATAGTTATTATTGGAAGTGCCTCTTATGATTATTTAATTAATCCAATAATTTTTGGTTGTATAATTATATTGTTATTAGCAATTATAATTAACAAATATTTATTAAAAAAAAACTATCCATTAAAATAATATAATGAATTCTAAATACAAAGTTTTAAAATATTTGTCTAATAAGTTTGAAAATATTGATGATTTAATTTCAATTGAAGAACCATTGGAGATTTCATTAAAATATAAAGAGTCTAATAAATGGATAAATCAAAGTTTATCTATAACAATGAGAACTCCAGGTAATGATGAGGATCTTGTAAGAGGATTTTTATATAACGAACAAATTATAAAAAATATTGATGATATTGACTCAATAGAAAGTTACGGAGATAAAGTTGGTCAATACAATATTCAAAATAAAATATTAGCAACTTTAAATAATTCTGAAAATGTGAATATTTCAAAAATAAAAAGAGATTTTTTAACTAACTCGTCATGTGGTGTCTGTGGAAAATCTTCACTTGATGCTCTAGAAATAATTAAAAAAAACAAAACAAATCCATCAGAACCCAAAATCAAAAAAGAGGTAATTGTTAAATCACCAGATATTTTGAGAGAAGGCCAATCAGAATTCAGTAAAACTGGTGGAATTCATGCAAGTGGTCTTTTTAATAGCAATGGAGAATTGGTTGCTGTCAGAGAGGATGTAGGAAGACACAATGCTCTAGATAAACTTATTGGTTGTGCATTAAAGAACAATCAAATTAATCCGAAAAACCAATTTATAACATGCTCAGGCAGACTAAATTTTGAATTGGTTCAAAAGGTCTTGATGACTGATATAGGTATAATGATAGGGGTTGGTGCGCCAACTAGTCTAGCTATTGATTTAGCGAATAAATTTGACATTACCCTTGTTGGTTTCGTAAAGAGGGACAGTTTTAATATTTACACAAATAACAAAAAAGTTATTGTGGGCTAAATTAATAAAAGGGTATTTGTGTCAAAAAATATAAGTAATTTATCAGGCAGAATAGGCTTAAAAGATAACCTATTTAAGCAAATTTCAGAAAATACTTTAAGTGATAATCCACAAGATATTAAAGAAATCGCAAAAAAACATAACCTTGGAGTTTCAACTCTTCATGGTGCAGAATCCTTTTATGAATTTTTAAGACCTTCTCATAGAGAAAAAAAAGCGTTCGTGTGCAATGGTAGCGCATGCATGTGTGCAGGTACTCAAGACAAATTAAAAGATAAACTAAAAGAAAAACTAGGTGATGACAAAGTTGGAGAAATGTTCTGCTTAGGTCATTGTTATGAAAACCATGCATTTCATTATGATGGAGAAAATTATGCTGGAAAAGATATAGAAAAAATAGATCAAATTTTAAAGGGTGAAGAAATTAAACAAGATAAGTTTTTCTCTAAGAGTTATGCAACAACAAGTTTTTTAATGGATGATAAGTTATCATCAACAGATCAATTTAAAGAGCAATTAAGTAAATTTTTAAAAACAGATAAAAATGAAATAGTAAAATTATTATTAGATTCAAATTTAACAGGAAGAGGTGGCGCTGGTTTTCCTACAGGAATGAAATGGGATTTTTGTAGTAAAGCAAAAGGAGATAAAAAATATGTTATCTGTAATGCAGATGAGGGCGACTCTGGTGCTTTCTCAGATAGATATTTATTAGAGGACCAACCTTTAAAAGTTATTTTTGGAATGGTAATTTGTGGTTATGTGATAGGAAGTAATGAAGGAGTTTTATACATTAGAGGTGAATATCCTAAATCTATTGAAGCAATTAATGGCTGCATCAATGAACTTAAAAAACTAAATTTACTAGGTGAAAATATTTTGGGAACTGATCTTTCTTTTGATCTTGGAATTTGTATCGGACAAGGTGCATATATTTGTGGAGAAGAAACTGCATTGATTGCATCTATTGAAGGAAGAAGAGCAGAAGTTGACGTTAGACCTCCGTTTCCTGTAACAGAGGGTTTATATAAAAAACCAACTGTAGTTAATAATGTTGAAACATTGGCTGCTGCAACTGGAATTTTATTAAATGGATCAAAAAAATTTTCCTCAGTTGGAAATAAAAAATCAGCTGGAACAAAATTAGTTTGCTTAGATAGTTTCTTTAATAACCCGGGTGTTTATGAAATTGATATGGGTACACCAATGAAAAAAATATTTAATGAAATTGGTGGTGGATATAAAGAGCCTGTTAAAGCATTTCAAGTAGGAGGTCCATTAGGTGGTGTTGTTCCTTTAAGTGAAATAGAAAATTTAAATTTAGATTTTCAAGAGTTCACAGCAAAAGGTTTTATGTTAGGTCACGCAAGTGTAGTTAGTATTCCAAAAGATTTTTCAATGGCTGAATACATTCATCACTTGTTTGAATTCTCAGCTGAAGAATCATGTGGTAAATGTTTTCCTGGAAGACTGGGATCTTACAGAGGTAAAGAGATGTTTGATCAAGCTAAGAAGAAAACAGCTAAAATTCCTTTAAAATTACTTGAAGAATTGTTGGTTACTATGCAAAAAGGATGTCTGTGTGCTCTTTGTGGAGCAATCCCAACTCCAATTCAGAACATACTAAAGTACTTTGGGGATGAAATGAAAAATGATATGGTGAAAGATAATTAATGAGCTCAGAAAAAAGAAAAATTGCTTATATTGATGGAAAACCATACGAAATTGGTCCTAAACATTCATCTATTTTAAAATTTGTAAAAAGCTATGTAGGTGAAAAAAAAGTACCTACTTTATGTGATGATCCAAACCTAGCTCCTTATGGTGCTTGCAGAGTTTGCTCAGTAGAAGTTGCTTTAGAAAAAGATGGTCCAACAAGAGTTGTCGCATCTTGTCATACTCCAGTTGCTGAAAACCAACATATCTTTACTTCAAATGAAGCTTTAACAAGTCTAAGAAAAAATATTGTTGAATTGGTTTTAACTGACCATCCAATGGAATGCGATACTTGTGAAGTAAATAATAATTGTGAATTGCAAACAGTAGCAAATGATTTAGGTGTTGCTGATCATAGATACAATAGTCCTAAACAACATAAAGGAATTCCAAGAGATACTTCTCATGATTATATGAGAATGAACTTGGACAACTGTATTAATTGTGGAAGATGTGTCAGAGCATGTGATGAAATCCAAGGTTCATTTGTTTTAACAATGAGTGGTAGAGGATTTGAGTCTAGGATTACAACTGACAATGATATGATGTTTGGAGATAGTTCTTGTGTATCATGTGGAGCTTGTGCGCATACTTGTCCAACAGATGCTATTTCTGATGTTTTTCAATCTAAATCTGTAGCTGTAGATAAAAAAGTTAGAACAACTTGTTCATATTGTGGTGTTGGATGTAATTTAGAGGCATCAATAAAAGATGATAAAGTTGTTGCAATAGATACTCCAAAACAAACAGAGGTAAATGCTGGTCATACATGTATTAAAGGAAGATATGCATTTAGTTTTTATGATCATCCAGACAGATTAAAAACACCATTAATAAAAAGAAATGGAAAATTTGAAGAAGCTTCGTGGAATGAAGCTTATGATTTTATTAAAAAAGAAATGAACAGAATTACAAAAGAAAACGGTCCAGATGCCTTTGCTGGAATTTCTTCTGCAAGATGTACGAATGAAGAAAATTATGTTTTTCAAAAAATGATTAGAGCTGCTGTGGGAACTAACAGTGTCGATTGTTGTGCAAGAATTTGTCATTCACCAACAGCTTGGGGAATGCAACAAACATTTGGAACAGGAGCAGCAACTAATTCTACAGAAGATATTTATCATGCAGATTTATTTTTAGTAATTGGTGCAAACCCAACTAATGCTCACCCTGTAACTGGAGCAAAAATTAAACAGCAAGTAATGAAAGGTAAAAAATTAATTGTCCTTGATCCAGTAACAACTGAATTAGCTAAACTTGCTGATTATCATATTAAACTTAGACCTGGAACTAACGTTGCGGTTCTAAATATGATGCTACACTTTATTACTAAGTCAAAACTTTATAATACTGACTTTATAAGAGATCGAACAGAAGGTTTTGATAATTTCTTAAAAGAAATTGAAAGACAAGATGTTGATCATTTAGCAAAAGTAGCTGGTGTAGATAAGCAATTAGTTAAAGAAGCAGCAATATCATATGCTACTGCAAGAAATTCAATGGAGTTCCATGGTTTAGGAGTTACTGAACACGAACAAGGTTCAAAAACAGTAATGTTAATTGCAGATCTAGCGATGATTACTGGTAATATTGGACGAAAAGGTGTTGGAGTTAATCCTTTAAGAGGTCAAAACAATGTTCAAGGTGCAGCAGATATGGGATGTCAACCACACCAGGGTGCTGGATATTTTCCTGTGGCTGACGAAAAGCATCAGGAATTCTACACAGAAAAATATGGAGTAACTCACCCAACTAAGCCAGGATTAAAAATTCCTCAAATGTTTGAAGCTGCAATAAATAAGGAATTAAAAGGTTTATGGATCATTGGAGAAGATATTGTTCAAACAGATCCTAATAGTGCTCATGTAATTGAAGCTATGAATTCTTTAGAACTTTTAGTTGTTCAAGAAATATTTATGAGTGAAACAGCAAAATTAGCAACTGTTGTTCTGCCAGGTACTACTTTCTTAGAAAAGGATGGAACTTTTACAAATACTGAGAGAAGAATTCAAAGAGTGAACCGAGCTGTACCTCCTCTACCAGGCACTAAACCTGATGGATTAATTGTAACTGAGATGATGCAGAAATTAGGCTTCGATCAGCCAACTTATGATGCAGATCAAGTTCTAGCAGAAATTGCTGATATCGTACCTTTCTTTAAAGGTGTTACTAGAGAGAGACTTGGAAAATTTGGATTACAATGGCCAGTCCAAGAAGATGGAACTGATACTAAAATTTTACATACAGAAACATTTAAATTAGGTAAAGGTAGACTAAAAAACTTTGATTGGAAAGAATCTTCAGAAATAGAAGCTAATCAAAAAGACTATCCTTTGATTTTAACAACAAGTAGGGTTTTACAACATTACAACGCTGCAACAATGACTAGAAGAACAAAAAATATAAACATTGTTGATGAAGATGTTTTATTAATTCATCCTAAAGATGCGGCTCATAGAGATTTAAATACTGGTGATATTGGAAGACTTTATTCAGGTCGAGGTGAGGTTGCTCTTAAAGTTGAGGTTACAGATAAAGTTAAAGAAGGAATTGTGTTTACTACGTTCCATTTCCCAGAACATATGGTTAATATGGTTACAGGTCATGGTAAAGATGAAGAAACAATGTGTGCAGAATACAAAGTATCTTCTGTTGAAGTACAAAAAATCTCTAATCAATTTAAAACAGAAGTTAAACCAAAAGAAAATCAAGCTGAAGTTAATTAATTAGAATGACCATTGGTTGGCATTTTGATAATACCTATTCAAAGTTATCAAATACTTTTAAAGAAAATATTAAACCAACTCCTGTTCATGATCCAGAATTAGTAATTTTAAATGAGGAACTAGCGGCTAATTTAAATTTAGATTTTTCAAAAATAGACAAAAAAAAATTAGCAGAAATATTTTCTGGAAACTCCCTACCGGAAGAAACAAATACCATTGCGCAAGCATATGCAGGTCATCAATTTGGACACTTTACTATGTTAGGAGATGGTAGAGCAGTTTTATTGGGTGAGCATTTAGTTAACAATGACAATCGTTTTGACATTCAGTTTAAAGGTTCAGGAAGAACTTCTTTTTCTAGAGGTGGTGATGGAAGAGCAGCACTAGGACCTATGCTAAGAGAATACATTATCAGTGAAGCAATACATTCATTAAATATTCCAACTACAAGAAGCCTTACTGTAGTAAAAACAGGAGAAAAAGTTGTAAGAGAAAATCTTTTACAAGGGGCTATATTAACAAGAGTTGCATCAAGTCATCTTCGAGTTGGAACATTTCAATATATAGCTGCAACTCAAAACATTGAAAATTTAAATACTTTAGTCGACTACACAATAAACAGGCATTATCCAGAAATCAAAACATCAAAATCAAAAGCATTAGACTTATTAAATGTTGTAATGGAAAAACAGTGCCAGCTAGTAATAAATTGGATGCGAGTTGGATTTGTTCATGGGGTAATGAATACTGATAACATGGCAATTTCAGGTGAAACCATTGATTATGGTCCTTGTGCATTTATGGATGCTTATAATCCTAAAACAGTCTTTAGCTCAATTGATAAATTTGGTAGATATTCTTTTTCTAACCAACCACCTATTACAAAGTGGAATTTGGCAAGATTTGCTGAATGTTTAATTCCATTAATACACAAAAATGAAGATACAGCAGTTAAAATTGCAACGGAAACTATAGATAATTTTCAAAATATTTATGAAACTAAATGGTTAAATATGATGAGAGATAAGCTTGGTTTATTTGGAGAAAATCAAAATGATCTAAAATTGATAAATGAATTATTAAATTGGATGGAAATTAATAAAGCTGATTACACAAATACATTTTGTTATTTAATGAACATTAGTACTGATGATAATAAATATAAAAATTTAAATTTTATAAATTGGTTAAAAAAATGGGAGAATAGAATTTTGAATAATAAAGGATCAAAAGAAAAATCAATTACACTTATGAGAAAAAATAACCCTATTGTAATTCCAAGAAATCATAAAGTTGAAGAAGCTTTAGATGCTGCAAATAATAATAATTTAGAATTAATGAATAAATTATTGGTAATTTTAAAAAAACCTTTTAAAAATCAAGATAATATTATGAATTATCAATCTCCATCAAATAATAAAGATTATAAAACATTTTGCGGAACATAATATTTAAATTTTATAATGTTTAGATTTTTCAAAAAGTTCAAAAGAAGGAAGAGTCATGAAATTTTAAAACTTATAAACAAAGGAGACTTATATTTTGATATTGGTGCTCACCTAGGGGAAAAATCGAAACCTTTTATTGAAAAAAAAATTAGAACTATTATGGTTGAGCCACTCCCGGTATGCGTAAAGACACTTAAAAAACTGTATTCAAAAAATTCTATTGTGAAAATTATTCCAAAAGGTTTAGGCTCTAAAAATACGAAGAAAATATTATCGATAAATAAACAAATGCCAACTGTATCAACTTTTGCAAAACATTGGAAATCTGGCAGATTTTCTAATTTAACCTGGAGTGAAAAAACTCAAATTCAAATTACTACATTAGATGCTTTGATAAAAAAATTTGGGGATCCCCAATATATTAAAATAGATGTGGAAGGCTATGAATTGAATGTATTAAAAGGTTTAAGCAAAAAAAGTGGTATCATCTCATTTGAAATTACTTCAGAATTTTTTTCTGATGCAATTAAATGTTTAAAATATTTAAAGAAACTTTCTTATAATAGTTTTACTTTTTCCATAGGGGAACAAAAGAAATTTTTTTCTGATTGGAGTGATTATAAAACAATTATAAATTTAATTAAAAAAGAAATTAAAAAGGATAAACTTTTTTGGGCTGATATATATTGTAAATAATTACAGGACATAAGGTTCTGGTCTAGCACTTTTCCCAAGAACTCTTTCGACTGCAAAATCACTTATATCAATAGTTTGGTAAGTGCCAGTTGTAATTAATTCAGTCAAAGCTCTACCAATTCCTGGGGCTTGCATTAGTCCTCGACCTGTAAATCCAGATGCCATGTATACATTGTCATATTTTGGATGTTTACCTACAACTGCATTATTATCTAGTCTATTACAATCATAGTAACCTGCCCATCCACCAGTTAACTTTAATTCTTCAAAGGCAGGTATTCTCTTAGCAAGAGCTGGCCAAACTAATTCCTCAAAATCATTCCAAGCTGGTTCCAAATCATCTGCGTCAAATACAGAAATAGGTGATCCTGCTAAATATTCCCCTCCTTCAGGTCTCCAATAAACACCAGTTGTTAAGTCTCCACTTAGTGGCATCTCTTTTATATATGTTGGGCATTTTACTCTAAACACAGTATGCTTTTGAGGAACAACAGGAATATCTTCTAACAATTCTTTTGTCCAGCAACCAGCCGCAGAAACAATTGTTTTAGCATTTATTTCAGAAATACTTTTTACTTCACCTTTAATAAATTCAGCTCCAAGCTCTATTGCTTTACTTTTAAGAGCGCTATGAAACATGAATGGATCAATCCATCCTTCACTTTGATTATCTGTATAAGTTGCTGTCTCTATCCCTTGACTATCCACATAAGGGAAAACCTTAGATAATTCTGACCCTTTAATATTTTTTGTTCCTGCATCACATTCTTTATGATTTTCTAATGCTCTATATTGTTCATCAGCATGTTCAGGACCAAACATTAAAAGATATCCATTAGTTACCATACTAGCTGTTGGATTAGGATTTTTTTCTGTTTTTAATAATTCTGGTATTTGAAAAATAAATTCTCTTGCAAATTTTCCTAATAAAATATTTTCTTTTTGGAAAAATTGTCTTCTAAAACCACCTAGAGATAATGGGAATGAAGCTGTTTTATAAGTAGGATCTCTTTCAATAACTTTAACTTTTCTACCCTCTTTGGATAAAAAATAAGCAGTTGCTGCCCCTATTATTCCACCACCAATTACTACGACATCATCCATATCTAATTTAATAAAATTATGCTTGTATTGAGAATTAGTGCAAAGCTACACCAAAGTAAATATGGAATCATTAAGTAGGCACTCAACATCTTGACGCGTTTAAACCTTAAAATTAGATTGATTATCAATGCCATTAATATGATTAATATTAAAAGAGCTAAAGATATATTGTGAAAAACAAAGAAAACTACACTCCAAGTTGTATTAAATGCTAAATGAATAAAATAAATATAAACAGTATTAATATCTCTATTTTTTGTATGCCAATAAAGCCATATTGAAATTGTCATCAATGTATACAAGGTGGTCCAAACAGGTCCGAATATCCAATCTGGTGGATTAAATGGTGGTTTATTTAGTAATGAGTACCATGGTTCTTTAAATGTAATGGTAACTAAACCACCAATCAATGAAGCAGAGAATGTAATAGCAAGAAACAATATAAATGTTAAAAATTTATTTTTAAACATGTAAGATATATACATAACAAAAAATGAGTAAAAAAACTATTTGGATTACAGGTGGTAGTACAGGGATTGGCAAAGCTTTAGCGATTAAGTTTGCGGGTAAGGGATGGAACGTTGCTATATCTGCAAGAAGAGCTGAATTACTAAATGAGCTTTCAAATTCTTATGAAAATATTTCAAGTTTTCCTTTAGATGTAACAGATAAAGAAAAGTGCAAAGAAGTATTTAATGAAATTAAAAACAAATATGAAAATATAGATATTTGTTTTTTTTCAACTGGAACATGGGATCCCAAAAAAGAAAGAGATATAGATGTCGAACAAATGGAAGATGTCTTTAAAGTAAATTTTTTTGGAACTGTGAATAGTATCAAAGCAGTTGAAGAATACTTTAGAGATAAAAAAAATGGTATAATTACTATTGTTTCGTCAATTGCAGGATATAGAGGGTTACCTAACTCAACTGGATATGGACCATCTAAATCTGCATTAAATAACTTAGCTGAAAGTTTGTATTTTGATTTTAAAAGGTACAATGTACGTGTTTGTTTAGTATCTCCTGGATTTATTAAAACACCAATGACAGATAAAAATGATTTTAAAATGCCTTTTTTAAAAACTCCCGAGTATGCTGCAGATCAAATTTATGAAGGTTTAGTTAACAAAAATATATTTGAAATACATTTTCCAAAATCACTTACAATTACATTAAAACTATTGAGTTTTTTACCGAGTAAAATTTATTTTGGTTTAGTTGGAAAACTAACGAAATATCAAAAAAAATAGTTAATCTTTTACAAATACAACTGTCAACTCAGCTACTTTAAAACCAAATTTAGTCATTATTGCTCTATTAATTGCAACTCTATCATCTTGTTTAAAAATCCAATCGTCAAAAGTTATTTTTAATTCTTTACCTTTAACCGGAACTAATAAAACATATTCAAATTTAAACGCTGGTCCGTAAGAATATCCTATTGCTTTACCTACAACATCTCCTGCTGTTCCTTCGTAATTATGCTCATCAATTTTATTTATTGTCCATTCTCGGTCTTGAACTTCACCATCATCCCAATTAAATTTTTCTTTAAGAATTAATTGCTTTCCATCCCAGGTTCCATTTAAATCTGCAGAAAATTGTCTAGTAACTTTTCCTGATCTATTTTGTAGAACACCCCAAGCCTTAACATTTCCAGATAAGTATTCTTCGATAATTAATCTCGGTTCTTTGTTTTTAAAGTCTTCTGGTTTCATAGCGCTATTATTTGAGCAACTTGTAATTAAGAATAATGAAATTATCAATGAAATTGACTTAATTATTTTTATATGTCGCATAAATATCTCCGTTATTTTTATTTGTTTTGTATTGAAAATTGTATTAGGTCAATATTTTTTGACTTAAATCCTGCCTCACAATATGAAAGATAAAACTCCCACATTCTTTTAAATGTTAAATCAAAACCTTGATTTTTAATTAAATCCCATTTTTTTAAAAACTCATTTCTCCATATAGCCAATGTATTTGCATAATGGTCAGCATAAGAAGTATATGAATTAACAGTTAAACCGTTGTCAGAAACATATCGATTAATACTATTTTTATTTGGTAAAAAACCACCTGGAAAAATATATTTTTGAATAAAATCTTGTTTATTTTTATATCTATCAAACAACCTATCATCGATGGTAATTGCTTGAATAGCTGCTTTACCACCATCAGATAAGTTAGTTTTAATGGTTTTAAAATAACCCTCTAGATAATTTTGACCAACAGCCTCAATCATCTCTATAGAGGCAATTGAATTGTATTTGCCTTTAAGATCTCTGTAATCCTTTATTTCAATATTTACTTTTTCGTTTAAACCACAATTAAAAATTCTTTCTTTTGCGTATTCAAATTGTTTTTTTGATATTGTAATACAGTCTAGTTTAACATCATATTTTTTACCTAAGTACTCAGCAAAACCTCCCCAACCACATCCTATTTCTAAAACTTTGTCACCATTATTTGGTTTAATTAAATCAATTAATTTTTGATATTTATTATTTTGAGCATCCGAAAGATCTTTCGAATTATCATCAAAAATAGCACTAGAGTAAGTGAGTGTGTCATCTAACCAAAGAGAAAAAAAGTCATTCCCTAGGTCATAATGTTTAGCAATATTTTCTTTGCTTCTACTTTTTGTATTTTTGATTATTTTATTTTTAACAAAATTAATTATTGGAAAATCGAGAAGACCTGAAAATTGATATATTACTTCAATATTTCTTGCAGTTAATTCAATTAAATTTGATAAGTTATCAGTTTCAAATTCACCTCTCATGTAACTCTCGGCAAATCCAATGCTACCACCTCTAATTAAATTATAATTGAAATCTGATTTTTTGATTAAAATATTTGCATGCAATTTTTCATTTGAATTTCCAAACTTTAAAACTTTTCCGTCATATGTTGTTAGCTCTAGATAACCATAGCTTATTTTATTAAGAAATTTAAAAACTAATTTATCGGCTGTGCTATTTAAAAACATTAATTTTCAACTGTTATATTATTTTTAATTTTAAATTTTTTCTTAATAAATTTAATTCCTTTAATCCATAATTTAAACGCTTCAAAATGTATCGCAGAGATAATCTTAAATGTCATTAAAGGGTGTTTAAGATAAGAATTCATTAAGTTTTTGCTTGTCAAATCAGATCTTTCACCATCTTGAGATGCAAATAGAATTTTTCCTTCTTGATCGTATTGATCTATTATAACTGACAACTTTTGTTCTGGATTTAATATTCTAAAAAAATAATTACAATCCATTTCAATAAATGGCGAAACATGAAATTTCTTTGAGCAATTATTTTGAATTAATTTATTTTGTCCTTCCACTTTAAAAACATATGTGTGTTGCTCACCAAATGTATTTTTAACCTCATATAATATAGAAATTAAATTACCATTTTTATCGTATACAAAAAAAATACTTAGTGGATTAAAAACATAGCCTAATATTCTTGGATAGCATAAAAGTTTAACTTTTATATTATCTGTACTTATTTCGTTACTAATTAGATTTTTTTTTACCCATTCAAAAAGAGATGAACCATCACGATCACCATGATCTTTTTCGTAAAAACTAATAAGATTAAATTTATTTAAAGAAAAAAATTTTAATTTATCATTAAGCTCATTTAGCTCTGATAGATCAATAAAAAGTGAAAACACTTTATATTTAAAAAAATGTTCTTTTGGTTTGAATCTCTTATGGATTACATTTCCATTATATATACAAGAACTAATCATTAAGGTTTTTCAGCATTTCAATAGATGATTTTATTCCATCTTCATGAAATCCATAACCAAAATAACTGCCACAAAAAAGTAAATCTTTTTGATTTTGTATTTTAATAAGCTCTGATTGAGCATCTAATGCCTTTTGATCATAATAAGGATGTGTAAATTTTACTTTTCTCAATATTTTTTTCTCATTAATGTTGAAATAAGGATTTAGTGTTAAGAAAATATTTTCATCACACTTTAAATTTTGTAATAAATTTAACCAGTAGGTTATTGAATTTTTCTCTAAATTCTTGTCATCTATTGATGAATTCCAAGAAGACCAAGCTTTTTTATTTTTTGGCATGGCCCGCTGATCTGTATGTATGTAAGCTATATTTTCTTTGTAGCTAAAATTCGAAAGAATATTTATCTCATCCTCAGTTGGATTTTCAATTAACTTTAAGGCTTCATCAGCATGTGTTGCCAAAACTACTTTATCATAATCAAAAAATTCGCTTTCTCCACCATAGTATAAGTCTAATCCTGATGATTTTCTTTTAACTCTTGCAACTTTGTAATTTTTGTAGTGTTCACCACTTATTTGAGAAAGTATTTTACTAACATAAGTTCTGCTTCTATTAGCTACTGTGTACCACTGTGGTCTATTTTTCAATTTAAACAAACCATGATTTTGAAAAAATTTCAGAAAAAAACTAATTGGCATCTTGCTCGCTTCATAAGGAGGCATAGACCAAATTGCAGATACCATTGGTATTATATGATAATCAACAAATGTTTTTGATAATTTATTAATTTTTAAATATTCACCTAAAGTAATTTTATCATTTGATATATTTACTTGATCACTTTTTTTATAAAATTTAATTATATCAAAAAACATTTTTAAGAACTCTATGTTAAGCAAGTTTGATTTATTAGAGAAAATTCCACTCAAACCTTTTCCACAATATTCAAAGTTTGTATTATCTACTGAAACTGAAAAAGACATATTGCTTTTTTCAATTTGAATATCATTTTCCTTAAAAAAATTAATTAAATTTGGATAAGTTTGAAAATTAAAAACAATGAAACCAATATCTACAGGAACTTTTTTTTCATCAAAAAAAATATCTATTGTATGTGAGTGTCCACCAAAATGATCTTCTCGCTCGAAAAGATCTACATGGTGTTTTTTAGATAAATAATAAGCAGCACTTAATCCGGAAATACCTGAGCCAACAACAGCAATTTTCATTAATTATTATGCTGCATCCTCTTTAAACTCATCCATACTTGGACAAGTACAAAAAATATTTTTATCTCCGTATACGTTATCAACTCTTGCAACTGGAGGCCAAAATTTATTTGTTTTTAAGAATTTTGCAGGATACGCAGCTTGCTCTCTTGAATATTTATGCTTCCATTCATCTGAAGCTAATTCAATATCTGTATGAGGTGCATTTTTAATTGGATTATCAACTTTATCAAATTTTCCTGATTTGATCATATCTATTTCTGATTTAATACTAATCAAAGTATCACAAAATCTATCTAGTTCGGACAAGCTTTCGCTTTCAGTTGGTTCAATCATCATTGTGCCTGCTACTGGCCATGACATTGTTGGTGCATGAAAACCATAATCGATCAATCTTTTAGCTATATCTTCTTCAGTAATTCCTGTTTCAGTTTTAATAGATCTAATATCAATAATACATTCATGAGCTACATTACCGTTTGAACCTTTATAAAGAATTGGGTAATGATCTTTAAGTCTATGAGCTATATAATTTGCATTTAGTATTGCAATTTGAGTAGCTAATTTTAAACCTTCAGAACCCATCATTTTAATATACATCCAGGAAATTGATAAAATACTTGAACTTCCCCAAGGTGCTGCTGAAACTGCTCCTATTCCTGTGGCAGGTCCACAGTCCTTAACAACTGGATGATTAGGCAAATAAACTTGTAAATGTCTTTTACATGCAATTGGTCCCATTCCTGGTCCTCCACCACCATGTGGAATACAGAATGTTTTGTGTAAGTTTATGTGACAAACATCTGGACCAAAATTTCCAGGTCTTGCTATACCAACAAGCGCGTTTAAATTTGCACCATCCATATAAACTTGACCACCGTGTTTATGAATTAACTCACATATATCTGTAATTTTTTCCTCAAATACTCCGTGAGTAGACGGATAAGTGACCATTAATGCTCCAAGATTTTCAGAATGCATTTCTGCTTTTTTCTTTAAATCCTCAAAATCAACATTTCCTTCTTTGTCACAATCAACAACAACAACTTTCATTCCAACCATTTGTGCACTAGCAGGATTGGTTCCATGTGCTGAACTTGGTATTAAACAAATATTTCTATTTTCTTCACCTCTATCTAAATGATACTTTCTAACAACCATTAATCCCGCATATTCGCCTTGGGCGCCTGCATTTGGTTGAAGCGAAACACCAGAAAAACCTGTAATTGATCTCAGCCAATTTTTAAGATCAGTGAATAAATCTCTATATCCTTCCATCTGCTCAATAGGTACAAATGGATGAGGCTCTGCTAATTCTCTCCATGAAATAGGTATCATTTCTGCAGTAGCATTTAATTTCATCGTACATGAACCAAGTGCAATCATAGTTCTATTTAAAGCTATATCTTTATCTTCTAACTTTTTTAAATATCTAAGCATCTCAGTTTCTGAGTGATATGAATTAAAAACAGGATGTTCTAAATATTTTGAAGTTCTTAATAAATTTTTTGGTAAATTAGGTAAACTTACTGTTGGGTCTTCTTTTTTAATCGACTCAGCTGCATTAAAAATTTTCAACAATTGATTTACTCTATAAACATTTTTCTTTTCATCAAAAGAAACTGCCAACATTTCAGAATTTACTCTTCTAATGTTTACCTTTTGATCCAAAGCATTTTTATAAATTTGATCAGTTTTATCTTTTGTTACAATTGTAACTGTATCAAAAAAATGATCTGAATAAATTTTATATCCAGATTGTTTCAATTTATCTGCAAAATTTTTAGCTAATTGAGAAACTCTCTCAGCAATAGTTTTTATTCCATCTGGTCCGTGGTAAATGGCATATGCAGCTGAAACAATTGCTAACAAAGCTTGGGCAGTACAAATATTACTTGTAGCTTTATCTCTTCTTATATGTTGTTCCCTAGTTTGTAATGATAATCTGTAAGCTTTGTTTCCATGTCTATCAACAGATACCCCAACAATTCTTCCAGGCATAGATCTTTTATATTCGTCTTTAGTTGCAAAGAAGGCTGCATGAGGTCCACCATAACCCATTGGAATTCCAAATCTTTGAGAACTTCCTACAGCAATATCTGCTCCTAGTTCTCTTGGTGTTTTTAATTTAGCAAGTGCTAATAAATCACAAGCTAATATTGCTTTACCATTTTTTTTATGAATTTTACTAATTGCTTCACTAGGATCTTTTATATCTCCTAAAGTTCCAGGGTATTGCAATATACCACAAACTAAATCTTCCTTTAATTGATCTAATACTTCATCTTCATTTCCGACAAGTACTTTTAATCCCATTGGTTCTGCTCTTGTTTGGATTACATCTATTGTTTGTGGATGACAATTTTCTGAGACAAAAACTAAATTATTATCTTTTTTATTTAATCTATGACTTAATCCCATTGCTTCTGCAGCTGCTGTTCCTTCATCTAATAAAGATGCATTTGCGATATCCATTCCTGTAAAATCAACTATCATTTGTTGGAAATTAAGAAGCATTTCTAATCTTCCTTGAGCTACCTCTGGTTGATAAGGTGTATAAGAAGTGTACCAACCTGGATTTTCTAAAATATTTCTTAGAATTACATATGGCGTATAGGTCCCATAATAACCCATCCCTATAAAGTTAGAGTAAATTTGATTTTTTTTCGAAATCGCTTTTAATTTTCTTAATGCTTCATATTCTGAATTAGACTCACCAATATTTAATTCATCTTTCAATTGGATCTTTTCTGGAACTGTGCTTTTGATTAAATCATCTAGTGATTTATAATTAAGTTCCTTAAGCATTTTATTTTGATCTTTATTTGAAGGTCCAATGTGCCTTTTTAAAAAATCTTTTTGAGAATTATGTAACATTAGCTAGCACTCTCCTTTGCAAATTTATCGTATTCTTCTTTGTTCATTAGGCTATCCATTTCAGATTGATCTTTCATTTTAAGTTTAAAAAACCATGCTGAACCCTCTGGATCTTCATTAATTTTAGAAGGATCATCTACAATAGCCTGATTAGTATCTACTACTTCACCACTAACTGGAGTATAAACATCACTAGCAGCCTTCGTAGATTCTACTACTCCTGCAGTACCATCTTTTTTAACATTAGATCCTTTTTCTGGAAGTTCTGCAAAAACGATGTCGCCCAGCATTTCGGTTGCATGTTTTGTAATTCCTATTGTAGCTACATCTCCCTCTAAAGTAATCCACTCATGTTCTTTTGAAAATTTTACTTCACTCATTAATTTACTCCTTTCACATAATTTTTTTTATAAAATGGTAATGTACAAACATTTGCTGGATGTTTTTTCCCTCTTACCTCAAGCAAAATTTTAGTATCAACCTTTGAAAACTCTTTATCAACATAACCCATCGCTATAGGACCGTTTACACTTGGTCCAAACGTGCCACTAGTTATCTCACCAATTTGTGTATCTGTATCATCAAATATTTTAGTTTTTTCTCTAGCAATCAATCTACCTTCGGGTTTAATCCCTACTCTTATTTGGCTTGCTCCATCTTGCATTTGGTTCATAATTTTTTTCGATCCAATAAAACCTCCATTTGATAATCTAGATTTTGAGATTGCCCATCTAAGGTTTGCCTCAACTGGTGTTTTATTAATATCTAATTCGTGACCATATAAACATAATCCTGCTTCTAATCTCAAGGTATCTCTTGCCCCAAGTCCTATAAGTTGTGCTCCCTTTTGTATTAAATTTTCAACGAATTTTTCAGCTTTATCGTTAGAAATTGAAATTTCAAATCCATCTTCCCCTGTATAACCTGATCTTGTGACAAATAATTTTTGATAATCAGAATCAAACCAATTTCCTGTCATAAAATTTAGTTGATCAACCCCATTTATAATTGAGTTTAAAATTTCAACAGACTTGGGTCCTTGAATTGCTATCAAAGATCTATTGTTATCTAAATTCATTTTAAATTTCGAACCTAGTAAATTAGATAAAATCTCAAAATCTTTATCTTTACATGCAGCATTTAAGATAATTAAATACCCTTCTTCTATTTTAGTGATGATTAAATCATCATAAATTCCCGCATCCTCATTCATTAAAAAACTATACTTAGAGCAGTTTAGTTTTAGATTTTTTAAATCTAATGGAAAAATTTTTTCTAGTTCTTCTGTTAAACTTTCATCACCATAAATAAATAGCTGGCCCATATGAGATACATCAAATATTCCAGAATGAGATCTTGTGAATTTATGCTCTTCGATAATACCTTTGCTATACTGAATAGGCATTTCATAACCAGCAAATTCAACAAACTTAGCGTTATTACTTTGATGAAGTTTATTTAGTGATGTTTTTTTTATTTCCATATTAACTCTTTTTTGCCCCCTCTGTCTTGGTGCCTGAGAGATTTGCTCCGTCGGCGAGAATAATTCTCTTTCCAGAGTTAATATGTACGGTCCTTTTGCCTGAGAGTTTCCGGGGTGGTTGCTCCTTCGGCGCTACAAAAGTAGTCTCTCCCGTATATAAATTTATAACACATTTAAAATGTTTATGTGAAATTTATTTGGCTAGTTTTTTAACAAGTAATGGAGACAAAAACTGTATAACTACTGCTGTTATAACTACGGCTCCCCCAAAAAGTACAGTAAGTGGTGGGTTTTCGTTTGCAAACATCCATGCCCACATGGGTCCTAGAACAGCTTCGGTTAACATAATTATTCCAACAAATGCTGAAGGGGTTGATCTTGCTCCAATTGTTATAAGTATAAATCCAAGTCCAACTTGAAAAAATCCCGCAACAAAGCCTAAAAAAATATCATTTGTTGAAACCAAAATACTCGGTGACATAAACAAACCTATTAGTGTTGCAAAAATTCCAGCAACCAATTGTAAAGGTATCATGTCAACTTTTGGATATTTTCTGACAATTAAAATTAAGATTGCAAATGATATCGGCATAATAAATGCAACTAAGTTTCCAGTCATTTGACCTGGTGTTAGTGAACTTCCCAACATTAAAATGATACCAGCTACTGCTGTAATAATGCAAGTTAATGTAATTTTTGAAATTTTTTCTTTTAAAAATATGTAACCAAAAAGTGCTAAAAACAAAGCTTGAGTTTGTATTATAAAGTTTGCATTAGCTACTGTTGTTTCGTACATAGCAAATACATAGCTAGCAAATCCAATGGATAAAATTATACCTCCGAATAAACCTGGAATTCCAGATTTATAAAGAGCACTGAAAATTTTTCCTTTGTAAGTAAAGATTAAAAAAATTGTAATTACTCCAATAAAGAAAAGTGATCTCCAAAATAATATTTGCCAAAGTGTAGATCCATCAAAAGACTTAACAATTAAACCTCCAAAACTTAATGCACAAGCTCCTAAAAAAACTAAAAAAGGACCTGGTATTTTTGATAAAAAATTCATTAAATTTGTGATAGTAAATTTTGAGTTTCCATTTCATACAACTTAAATAAAGTCTCTGCATCAGATAAATTAATCTCTTTAAATTTTATTTTTGAACCAGGAGACATCTGTACCAATCGGTCATAATCGACACTAGCTACAACTCCAATTTTTGGATAACCACCAATAGTACCGTGATCTGAAAGCATTATAATTGGATTTCCGTCTGCCGGTACTTGGATTACACCTTTAATCAAACCCTCCGATTTTATGTTGGTATTCACAATATTATCAATTTTAGGTCCCTGTAGTCTCATACCCATTCTGTCTGAAAGTTTTGATACTATGAATTCCTTTTCATAAAATTTTTTTTTACCTTCTTCAGAAAAGTAATCAAAATTAGTGCCTTTGATCACCCTTATGTTTTCTATTTTGGTATTAATGTAATTAGTTTTTTTAATATCCTTATTTGAATTTATTTTTTTTAAATTAATTCTTTGCCCTACATCTAATTTTTTTCCATCATTAGATCCAATATTTGCTTTCGTATTTATAGAACAACTATTCCATTGAAATTTTAAATCGAACTCTCCACCTAATGCTAAATATCCATAAACTGATTTATTTGTAGATATGATATTTATCTCATCTCCATTTTCAATTTGATAACTTTCGTAACATTTACCCTCAATTTCAGTATCTTTTTTTTTTATTAAAAAAATTACATCTCCAGTGATAGCACAATTAATTTTTTCTCCTGAATATTTTATATGAGGACCTTGATAAGCAAACTCTATCACTGCAGAGTGTAAATTATTATTAACTAGCTTGTTAGCTATAAGATAATTTCTATTATCCATAGCACCACTAAAAGGAATACCAATATGATAAAGATGATCCCTACCTTTATCTTGAAAGGTAGTATTAATTCCAGGTCTGATTATATCTATATAATTACTACTCATTATAATTTTTGTACTGATCTAAAGTAATTTCCTTAAAAATTATTGTATCTCCTGGGTTAATTAAATTTGGTTTATCTTCTTTTGAACTATCAAAGACATCCAAAGGGGTATTTCCTAAAATATTCCATCCACCTGGACTTTCGAATGTATAAATATTTGCAAATTGTTCAGTTAATGCAACAGATCCCTTAGGTACTTTTACTCTTGGAGTTTCCAAACGTTGAGCTCTCATATTTTCATCTAAGTCACCAAGAAAAGGCATACCGGCAATAAACCCTGTCATGTAACAAAAATATTCCTTATTTAAAAAATTCTCTAAAATTTTTTCTCTACTTAATTTTAATATTTCTTCCAATCTTTTAATGTCCATTGAGAAATTTTCATGACAACAAACTGGTATTTCTAATTTTTTAGAATTTATATCTATTGAATCTTCAGCATGTATATTTTCAACATAATTTTTTACTTCTTTAAAATTTGTTTTTTTTAGATCATAAGAAATAATTAATTTATTATATGAAGGTGTTAAATTATTTATCCCCTCAAATTTTTTTTCTTTTATGGTTTTAAAATATTTTATTACTTGTGAATTAATTGATTTATTTACTTCATTACCAAAATCACAGTACAAAGCTGCGTCACCAAGATTTAATATATTTTTTATCATGTCATGTTATACTTAACATTAGAGACTATGGAAATTAATATAAATTGTGATTTAGGTGAAAAATCAAAACATCATTCAAATAAGTATGATCCAGATTTACTAGAAATAGTTAATTCTGCAAATGTCGCGTGTGGTTATCATGCTGGTGATGATGAATCCATGAATCAAGTAGTTCAAATTTCAAAAAAAAATGGTGTTAGTATTGGAGCACATCCCTCATTTAATGATCCTGAGAATTTCGGAAGACAAAAAATGAATCTTCCACCTAGTGATGTAAGGCAATTGATTATTAATCAATATGAAATACTTCAAAAAATTGCTCAAGATCATGGAGAGAATGTTACTCATATAAAACCACACGGTGCATTAAATAATATGGCTTGCGAGGATATAGATTTAGCTACTACTTTAGCAAAAGCCATAAATGAAATTAATAAAGATTTAATTTATTTAGTTCCTACTGGATCTAAAATGGAAGAAGCAGCCAAAAAATTAAACTTGCGTATAGCTTGTGAGATTTTTGCGGATAGAAATTATGAAGATGATGGAAATTTGGTTTCCAGAAAAAAACCACACGCTCTTATTACTGATCCAGAAGAAGCTAAAAAACACGTGCTAAATATGGTTAAAAATCAGTCACTTAATTGTCACAGCGGAAAGCAAATACCTTGCGAAATTGACTCTGTATGCATACATGGTGATAATGCTAGTTCGCTGGCTACTGCAAAATCTATTAAAAAAAATTTATTAGATAACGGACTAACTCTAAAACCTTTAACTAAAATGGAGAAATTTAGAAAATGATAAGAAATACTTTAATTACTTTTTTTTTATTTATTTTTTTATCTACTAATTCATATTCTGCTGGTACTAGTTCAAGTTCAGATTCCAACAGTTCTGCTTACAGTCAAGCTGTAAAATTAGTAAAGGCAGCAAAAAAATATGAAAACGATGGTAAACTGGAAAAAGCAAATAAGAGATATATGAAAGCTTTAAAGCTTTTAATTAAATCAAACAAAAGCAAACCAAATAAAGCTGATACTTTAAACTACTTAGGTTTTACAACAAGGAAACTTGGGGATTTTAAAACTGGTGAAAAATATTATCTTCAAGGTCTTACAATTGAACCAAATCATATAGGTATTAATGAATATTTAGGTGAGCTTTATGTTGCAACAAACAGAATTGATTTAGCCAATGAAAGATTAAAAATTCTGGAAAGTTGTAATTGTAAAGAATACGATAGTTTGAAACAAATAATTGCTGGCACAAAGAAATCTAAATATTAATACATTATATTCAATAATAAGGCGGTCATAAACTTGATCGCCTTTTTTTTTACATGGTATTTATTGAAATACTAATAAACTTGAAATACTATTAACTTATCTTGATTGAAGAACTCATTATTTTAACAAATATTATATTTATCACCATTATATTAACTGCTGATAATGCTGTGATTGTTGGTTCTATAGCTTCAAATTTTGTTCCAAAAAATAGAAAACAAATAATTCTTTGGGGTGTAATTGGAGCCTTTGTTTTTAAAATCTTTTTTGCAATTTTTGCGACCTTTTTATTTGAATTTTATTTTATAAAGATTTTAGGTGGTTTGTTATTAATTTGGATTGTTAATGATTTAAGGAAAGATTTATTAGACATTAAAAAAATAAAACCCACTACAAAAAAAAGTAAAGAACCTTCTTACATAAGTAGTATTGGAAAAGTTTTGTTTGCAGATATTATGATTAGTTTCGATAACGTTATTGGTGTTGTAGCAGCAGCAAAAGGTTATTTTGGATTTATGATATTTGGACTTGTTTTGTCAGTAGTTCTTACTGGTGCATTAGCAACATATATGGCTAATTATATACAAAGACATATTTGGATAGCTTATATTGGATTAGTATTTATCTTAATCGTTGGTCTGCAATTGGTAATTGGTGGATTGGTTGATCTTGAAATATTAAATATTAATGAAGAATTTAAAAAATACTTTTAACTAAAAAGAACTTTTTTTATTAGGAAATTTAACTTTTCTTACTTCTTTTGAATAATTTGAAACAGCTTTAGAAATTTCTTTTCTAATATTTAAATATTTTTTTACAAACTTATAATTAATTGGATTTAATCCAATTAAATCATCAAAAACTAGTATTTGACCATCACAATATTTAGAAGCTCCAATACCAACTGTCGGTACTTTTATATTTTGAGTTACAAGCTTTGCTAAAGAAGTTTCAACACATTCTAAAACAATTGAAAACACCCCAGCTTTTTCTAATAATTGCGAGTCTCTTAGAATACGATCTCTCTCTACCTTTTTTTTGCCTTTAAATTTGAAAGTTTTATCTGACTGAGGAAGCAATCCTAAATGCCCCATAACTGGAATTTTATTTTTAACTAAAGTTTTGATTGTTTCATAAATTTTTTTTCCACCCTCCAATTTTACTCCATCACATTTAGTTTTTTTCATTATTTGTTTAGCATTTTTCAAAGCCTCTTTAGAAGTTCGATACGTGTTATGGGGCATATCAACAATCATTAAACTTTTTTTTACACCCATTCTGACACTTTTAGAGTGTTCAATTATAGTACTCAAAGTTACTTCTCTCGTAGATTTATAATTATACAGGACAGATCCAAGAGAATCTCCAACGAGAATTATATCACAGTGATTGTCTAAAATTGATGCAATATTTTTTGAATACGCAGTTAAGCTAACTATTTTAGTTTTATTTTTTTTTGCTATTAATTTTTTAAATTTGCTCATCCACATTGGTAGAAATTACCAAATGCCAGTATTTTCCATTGAAGCCCAAGGTTCTTGAGGATCTAAATATCCGTCTTGGAGTAATTCTATTGAAATTTTATCTGGTGATCTAACAAAAGCCATATGACCGTCTCTTGGCGGTCTATTTATAGTGTAACCCATGTCCATAAGTTTTTGGCATGTCTCATAAACATTATCTACTCTGTAAGCTAGATGACCAAAATTTCTTGATCCCTCTCCTAGATCATCACCATCCCAGTTATATGTTAATTCAATCTCAGTGTTTTTATCATTTGGTGGAGCAAGAAAGATTAAAGTGTATCTTCCTTTTTCACTATCTTTTCTTCTTGTTTCTTTAAGTCCAAGACCTTCACAAAAAAACCTTAGAGATGCATCAACATCGCTAATTCTGATCATAGTATGTAAATATTTCATAATAATACTTATAGTTAAAAATTACTCTAATTCAATAGTACTTGGTGGCTTTGATGTAACATCATAAACAACTCTATTAATTCCCCTTATACTATTTACTATTTTATTTGAAATAGTTTGCATAAAAGACTTTTTAAATTCATAATAGTCAGCTGTCATTCCATCTTCAGATGTAATTGCTCTTAACAAACATAAATATTCATAAGTACGATTATCTCCCATTACACCAACAGTTTTTACTGGAAGTAAGGCTGCGTATGCCTGCCATATCTTATGATAAAGACCATGATCTTTTAAAGCTTGGATAAAATAATAATCAGCCTCTTTTAAAATTTTTATTTTCTCATTTGTTATTATACCAGGCATTCTGATAGCTAACCCTGGTCCTGGAAATGGGTGTCTTGAAATAATTTCCTTACTTAAATTTAGCTCTAATCCTAATTTTCTTACCTCATCTTTAAATAAAAACTTTAGTGGCTCTACTAATTTTAAATTCATTTTTTTTGGTAAACCACCAACATTATGATGAGATTTTATTTTCGAAGTTTGGCTACCAGTAACAGATTTGCTCTCAATTAAATCGGGATAAAGAGTTCCTTGAGCTAAAAATTTAACATTTTTTATTTTCTTGGCATATCGCTCAAATATTTTAATAAATAAATTACCAATTATTTTTCTTTTTTTTTCTGGATCAGAAACATTTTTTAGCTTTTTAAAGAATTCTTTTTCAGCATTTACATAAATTAAATTCATTTTTAAACGCCTCTTAAAAGTTTGAACTACTTGTAATTCTTCATTTTTTCTTAGAAGACCAGTGTTTACAAAAATACAATAAAGTTTTTTACTAATAGCTTTATTCAACAATTGAGCAACTACACTACTATCTACACCTCCTGACAATGCACAAATAACTTTATTATTTCCAACTTGTTTTCTAACATCTTTAATAAGCTGATTTTTTTGATCTTTAGAGGACCAATTTCTTTTAATTTTACAAATAAAAAAAATAAAATTACTTATTAATTTTTTTCCATTTTCTGTGTGAGTTACCTCTGGATGGAATTGCACTCCATAATATTTTTTGATTTTATTTTCAACAATAGCAAATTTTGAATTAGTGCTTGATGCAATAACTTTAAAATTCTTAGGAAGTTTTGAAACTTGATCAGTATGGCTCATCCAAACTTGTTTAGATTTTTCATTTCCAAAAAAATTAGTTGTTAAAAGACTGTTATTTTTTTTATAAACATTAGCTAGACCAAATTCTCTATGTTTTGATTGTTTTACTCTTCCACCATTAAGTTTTGACAAAATTTGATGCCCAAAACATATTCCAAGAACAGGTACATCAAGCTGTAAAATTTTTTTATCAAATGAGTACCTATTTATTTGATAAACATTTAATGGACCGCCAGATAATACTATTCCTTTAATACTGTGATTTATGTCTTTTAGTTTTATTTTTTTGTGACTAACTATTTCTGAAAACACACCTAATTCTCTTACCCTTCTTGCGATTAATTGAGTAAATTGAGAGCCAAAATCTATTATTAAGATTTTATTAAGGTTTTGATCAAGACTCATTATTTTCAGGTTCAATATTTTTTAATGACTCTTGAATATCTTTGTTTTCATCACACAAATTTTTACAAACTTTCACAAATTTATCAGAAAGATCTTTGACTTTATCATAATTCGATTTTTCTATAGCAATTTTCATTAACATTAATAAAGCTTCCTCATTATCTGGCTCAATTAAAAGTGTTGTTTCTAAATTGTATTCTTCTTTTCTTTGATTTTCTTCTTGGTTATAAATTTTTGCTAAATATAGATATGACTTTGCGTCTTTTGGATTAAAAACTATATTTCTTTCAAATAAAAAACGCGCATCTTCATATTTTTCTTTTTTAAACAATTTTAAAGCTTCATTAAAAAAATTTTCTTTACTAAATGAAGCGCTGTTAAAAGAAACTGTTAAAAGAATTAATCCTATTAATTTAAAAAATTTGCTCATTAATATTTACTATCGTTTTTTACCACATCTACATTATGAACCATACTTTCATAAAATCCAGCTTTTGTAATTTTTACAAATTGTGGTTTATTTCTTAATTTAATGATTGTTTTTGATCCAAGATAACCCATGGAAGATTTCAATCCACCAATTAATTTATAAATAATACTCCCAACATCTCCTTTATATTTTACAAAACCTTCAACACCTTCAGGCACATATTTTGAAGAATCTTTTTGTTTTTTTTGAAAGTATCTATCAGCTGACCCTTTATTCATAGCACCAACAGAACCCATGCCTCTAAAACTTTTAAAAAGTTGACCATTTTTTTTTATTAATTTTCCTGGAGTTTCATTTGTACCTGCAAATAATGAACCGATCATTACAGCATCTGCACCTGCCGCAAATGCTTTTGCTAAATCTCCAGAATATTTAATTCCACCATCTGAAATTATTTTAACATTTTTATTCTTTAAGCCGCTTCTTACTGCTAAAATTGCACTTAATTGAGGAACTCCTATTCCAGCTACCAATCTTGTAGTGCAAATAGAACCTGGCCCTATCCCAATTTTAATTATATCTACTCCTAATTTTATTAGGAATTTTGCAGCTTCTGGTGTTGCAATATTTCCTGCACATAAAGCAATTTTATTGGTTTTTATTTTTTTTATATATTTGATTATTTCTGCAACTTTTTTTGTATGACCGTGCGCTGTATCTACTACGATTAAATCTACACCCTCTTTAATTATTTCTTTAGCTCTAATAAATTCACTGGCTGATGCACCTACAGCCGCTCCAACAATTAGTTTTTCTTTTTTTACTTTTTTTATTTCTGATATTTGTTTTTTTATATCAAGGTTTCTGTGAATTACTCCAATACCACCAGCTTTAGACATGGCTATTGCCATTCTGCTTTCTGTTACAGTATCCATTGCAGATGATAAGAGAGGAATTTTAAGTTTTAAATGCTTTGTTAAAGACACGCTTGTGTCTGCATCAGAGGGTAATATTTCTGAATACTTTGGAGTTAATGTTACATCGTCAAAGGTAAGTGCTTCTTTTATAGGAACCATAATCTTTTATATATGATTCCTTTTAAATTAAAAGTCTCTATCGAATTTTTCTACAAATTATAAAACTTTCTTTTGAATCTTTTCTGCTAGATTTTGGTTTAAAAACCTTAACTTCTTTAAAATATTTTTTTCCCTCTGCGACGATTTCGTTAAATGTACCACCCATAAAAATTTTTGAGATAAAATATGCATTTTCTTTCATAAGATCTTTAGCAAAGTGCATGGCTTCTTTACATAGCTCTCCAGTTTGAATTGAATCAATATTTTTAATTCCAGTTGTATCTACAGCCATATCAGACATTACAACATCCACTTTGCCATTGATATTTTTCTTAATTTCTTCTTGAATTTTTTCTTCTGTAAAATCCCCTTGAATTTGAACACTATTACCTATGGGTTCCATTTTTTTAAGATCTATAGATATTAACTTACCACTTTTTGCTGTTTTCATGGCATATTGTGACCAGGAGCCAGGAGCAGCACCAATATCAATAACTGACAAACCTCCTTTAAAGATTTTAAATTTTTCATCAATTTCAATTAATTTATAAGCTGATCTTGCTCTGTAACCATCTACTTTAGATTGTCTAACATAGATATCTCTACGCTGCTTATTTACCCAGTTTTTAGAGATTTTATTTTTTTTCAATTAATTACTATATCTTAAACTTTTAAGTATTTTTTTATCTTGTAAAGTTTTAATCTCAATTTTTATACTTTTGTCAATTCTCATATCTTTACCATCTTTCCAAATTCCTGCAGCTAAGTGCATAATTCCAATTTTATAATTTGGAAGAAATGGTTCAACAAAAGTATCATTGACCTCGTCATATTTTGGTAAAAGGTTGCTTGTAATCCAATTGCAATTTAATGGTAAAAACTCTGTTTCTAAATCATCAATATAAACAGACATATTAATTGCAAGTCCTTCACTCCCAAAAATATTTCCAGCTTTTAACGCTTGAGATAAATTCTTCTGCCATGAAGCCCACCCTGGAGAATTATTTTCTAATGAAAATACACCTATGTTAATATGAGGAGCAAAAGCTAACTTCCTAGCTTTCTCATAACCAATATTTGATTTCACTGCATGTTTGAAATTTTGTGATTTGATTATAGCAAGTTTACCAAATAACCAATTTACTCTTGAAGTAATTTTATATCCAGGTCCTATAGTTTGGGTAATACCTAATTTCCCATTATCACAAGCTTTAAAATAAAGCTCTATACACTCCCAATCATTTACCCATGCATCACAATCAATCCATAAATACTTTTCATAATCAGGAAAATATTTAGGTAGAAATGCTCTAGATACCTGGCTTTTTAACCACTCTTTACCTTTAACTTTATATCCAGGAACTTCTATATCCCACTCAGCAGATTTAATTTCATCAACCTTTTTAAGTAAAATTTCTTTTTGGTCATCGGTTAATCCTGCATCTAAAATACAAATTGCAACATTCTTGCTTTCATTAAAACTTTTTATTGAATCTACTAGTTCGTTTAATAAAGGAAAATAATTTGCGTCAGCTAAAGATACAATGACATTTTTTTTCATTAAAGTACGTCTTCAAGATCATCTTCATCTTGAATTTTGTCATTTTCATGAATTTTTTTCATTTTTTGATAGTGAAAAAAACTAATTGGTATCAAACTTAGGTAAATTATGCTGCTTATAGCAATAACATTAAATGTATAAATTAATAAAAGTCCAAAAAATAGAACAATTGTAAATAATAAAAAAATTGTTGCTTTTCTTTGGATCACTATTTTTTTAAAAGAATAAGTTGGAAATTTACTTATTAATAAAAATGATGTTCCTATAAAAAAAACTGGAACGATTATGTCGTAATTAATTTTTATATAATCAAATCCACTTAAACTTATAATTAAAGGTGTTAAAACTAATACGCCACCAGCAGGTGATGGAACCCCTTCAAAGAAATTATCTTTCCAAGAAGGTTCTTGATTAGAACTAATATTAAATCTTGCAAGTCTTAAAGCTACACAAATCACATATACCAAACATAATAGCCAGCCAAATCTACCAAAAGTATTTAATTTCCAAAAATACATTATAAATGCTGGAGCGACACCAAAACTTATCATGTCAGTAAGTGAATCTAATTCCTTACCAACCTTTGAGGTTCCTTTTATCAATCTTGCAATTCTTCCATCTAAGCCATCTATTAATGCAGCAAATATTATTGCAATGATTGCTAAATGAAACTCTCCACTTAATGCAAATCTAATTGAAGTTAAACCTATGCAAACTCCTATTAATGTAAGCATGTTTGGAAGAAGCATTCTTGCATTCTTTTTGTCTGTAACTAATTTAAAATTATTCTTTGGTTGTTCCATAAATTAATTTTTAGCCAGCAGTGTTTCTCCTGAAATTGCTGTTTGACCAACTTTAACTAGTGGTTCATAATTTTCATAATAAACGTCTGCTCTACTACCAAATCTAATCATACCAATTCTATCGCCTTGACTTAATTCCTGATTTTTATTTGTCTCGCAAACTATTCTTCTTGCAACTAGTCCAGCTATTTGAACGACTACAATATCATTCCCATGTTTATCTTTAATTTTATAATAATTTCTCTCATTGTCTTCGCTTGCTTTATCTAAAGATGCATTTAAAAATTTTCCTGGTTTGTACAAAATATCTTCAACAATACCTGAACATGGCGTTCTATTCACATGACAGTCAAAGACGTTCATAAAAATACTTATTTTTTTAAATTTTTTATTTTCTAGTCCAAGTTCTTTTGGACCATCTACCACTTCAACTTTAATCACTTCTCCATCTGCAGGGCTTACTAGGTAACTATCATCTCCTATAATTGTTCTTTCTGGATCTCTAAAAAAATAATAAACCCAAACAGTCAGTAATATTCCTATTAATCCTAAAAAATTATTAATAATTAGAAAAATGATAGTTATGAATACAGCTATAACTATAAACTTGTAACCTTCTGTGTGAATCTTTGGAAATATCTTACTAAACATATTCTTCTATTTGCTAATTTTCGATTAATATGTATATAAAATGATCAAATTCAATTAATAAGATAATTTTTATTTAATGAGCAAAATCAAGGTAAAAAACCCAGTTGTCGAGCTGGATGGCGATGAAATGACTCGTATTATATGGGAGTTCATCAAAAATAAATTAATCCTCCCTTATCTAGATCTTGGTATTGAATATTACGATTTAGGCATGAAAAGTAGAGATAATACAGATGATCAGATTACGATCGACTCTGCGAATGCTATTAAAAAAATTGGTGTTGGAATAAAATGTGCAACGATTACCCCTGATGAAGCGAGAGTAGAAGAATTTGATTTAAAAAAAATGTGGAGATCTCCAAATGGAACTATAAGAAATATAATTGGAGGAACAGTATTTAGAGAACCAATTATTTGTAAAAATATTCCAAAACTTGTTCCCTCTTGGACTGATCCAGTGATTATTGGAAGACATGCATTTGGTGATCAATATAGAGCAACAGATTTTAAAGTTCCTGGAAAAGGAAAAATGGAAGTGAAGTGGACATCAGAAGATGGAAAAGATGAAATTAAATATGAAGTATTTAATTTTACAGGCCCTGGTGTGGCTTTATCAATGTACAATTTAGATAAATCTATAGAAGACTTTGCAAGATCTTGTTTTAGTTATGGCTTAATTAAAAAATGGCCTGTTTACATGTCTACAAAAAATACAATTCTAAAGCAATATGATGGAAGATTTAAAGATATTTTCCAAGAAATTTTTGACAAAGAATATAAAAGTGAATTTGAAAAAAATAATTTGACTTACGAACACAGATTAATTGATGACATGGTTGCATGTGCAATGAAATGGAGTGGAAAATATATTTGGGCTTGTAAAAATTATGATGGAGATGTTCAATCAGATACTATGGCACAAGGTTATGGTTCTTTGGGATTGATGTCGAGTACCTTATTAACTCCAGATGGAAAAGTAATGGAAGCAGAAGCTGCACACGGAACAGTAACAAGACATTATAGAATGCATCAACAAGGAAAAGAAACTTCAACAAACCCAATCGCATCAATTTTTGCTTGGACAAGAGGATTAGTACACAGAGGTAAATTAGATGGTAATGAAGAACTGATCAAATTTGCACAAACTTTAGAAAAAGTTTGTATTGAATGTGTTGAAAGTGGATCAATGACAAAGGATTTGGCAATTCTTGTTGGTCCAAATAGTAAATTCTTAACTACTAATCAATTTTTAGATGAAATTGATGGAAATTTAAAAAAGAAATTAAACTAAATCCTTGAGCTTTTCGAAAGCTTCTTCAATTTTTGATTGATCCTGTCCGCCAGCTTGAGCAAAG
>CACKZG010000003.1 GCA_902604545.1 uncultured Pelagibacteraceae bacterium | reverse complement strand
TTCCTTTCTACCAGCTAGATTTAACCAAGCCAGGTATCTTTCCTTGTAATCCTAATTGTCTTAATGCAATTCTTGAAATCTTTAATTTTCTGTAAACACCATGAGGTCTTCCGGTAATCTCACATCTATTCATAACTCTTATTTTGGCCGAGTTTCTTGGCAGTTTAGATAGTTTTTGTTGCGCTTTAAATCTTTCTTCTAATGGAATCTTTTTATCCATTACAATCTTCTTTAATTCTTGTCTTTTCTTATAAAGCCTATCTGAAAGCTTAATTCTTTTTTTATTTTTATTAACAGCGCTTAACTTTGCCATGTTTAATTGTCTCCTTTTTTAATAAATGGAAAATTCATTTTTTCTAGTAATGCAAAACTATGCTCCTTATTTATTGCTTTAATAACTATTATGATATCTAGACCCCTAACTTTGTCTGCTCTATCAAAGCTTACTTCTGGAAAAATTATATGCTCTTTAATACCAAATGTATAATTGCCAAATTTATCAAATCCTTTTGGTGATAAACCTCTAAAATCTTTAATTCTTGGTAATGCAATATTAACTAATCTGTCCAAGAATTCATACATTCTATTTTTTCTTAAGGTTACTTTTAAACCAGCATTTGAACCTTTTCTTGTTTTAAAATTTGCAACTGATTTTTTAAATTTTGTTATAACTGGTTTTTGTCCAGTAATTTTTGCCATATCTTCTTCACATGATTTTAAAATTTTAGAGTCTGTGGCATCTAAACCAAGACCCATATTTAAAACAATTTTCTCAATTTTTGGAGCCATATAAATATTTTTAAAACCAAACTGATTTTTTAATGCAGGCTGAATTTCTTTATTGAATATTTCTTTTAATCTTGGTGTCATTATTTTTTAGCCTCTTTTTTTTTAGCCACTTTCTCATCAATTAGTTTTATGTTAGAAATATGAATAAAGCTTTCCTTTGGAAAAATTCCACCTTTTTTCTCTTTTGTTGTTTTAACGTGTTTTTTAACCATGTTTATCTCTTTAACCTTTGCTCTGTTATTGGCTCTATCAATTTCAATAACTTCACCTTCTTTTTTCTTATCTTTTCCAGTTAAAACTATTACTTTTAAACCCTTTTTAATCATTATAAAACCTCCGGTGCTAATGAAATAATTTTCATTTGACCTCTGCTTCTCAATTCTCTTGTAACTGGACCAAAAATCCTTGTTCCGACTGGTTCTCCTTTGTCATCAACTAATACAGCTGCATTATTGTCAAATCTTACTTTAGATCCATCGTTTCTATGTATTCCTTTTTTAACTCTTACAACTACTGCTTTATGAACAGATCCTTTTTTAACTTTTCCTTTAGGAATTGCTTCTTTAACTGCAATCACAATTGTATCACCAATACTAGCGTATCTTCTTTTTGATCCTCCTAGAACTTTAATACACTCAATTCTTTTTGCACCAGTATTATCAGCTACTTGTAATTCTGTTTGAACACCAATCATTACTTTGTACTCTCCACAACTTGAAATTTTTTATTTTTAGAAAACGGTTTGCTCTCAATAATTGAAACCTTGTCACCAGTTTTAAACTTATTGTTTTCATCATGAGCATTATAGTTTTTTCTAACTCTAATTACTTTTTTTAAAAGTGGATGAGAATATTTGCGTTCTACCATAACTGTTACTGTTTTGCTTGGTTTATCGCTTATAACTATCCCTGTAAGTATTTTTTTAGGCATTTGTTTTCCCTTTTAAAATTGTTTTTAATCTTGCTATTGTTTTTCTAGTTTCCCCGATTTTAGCTGGGTTTGTTACTTGTGAATTCATTTTTTGAAATCTGAAATTAAAAAGATCTTTTTTAAGTTTATCAACGTTCTTCACAATTTCGTCCTTTGATAATTTTTTAATTTCTTGTTTTTTCATTATGCAAATCTCTTAATTGTTTTAGTCTTTATAGGTAATTTTGCTGATGCTTTGTATAGAGCTTCTTTTGCAATTTGTTCAGAAACACCATCAACTTCAAATAAAATTCTTCCTGGTTTTACTCTGCATGCGAAGTATTCTGGTGAACCCTTTCCTTTACCCATTCTGACTTCAATTGGTTTTTTTGAAACTGGTATATTTGGAAATATTCTTGTCCAAACTCTTCCTTGTCTTTTCATATGTCTTGTTAAAGCAACTCTTGCAGCTTCAATCTGTTTTCCGGTAACTCTTTCAGGTTGTAAAGCTTTCAATGCGTATGCACCATAATTAATAGTGCTTGCTCTTGTAGCATTACCATGAATTCTACCTTTATGCGCTTTTCTCCACTTTGTTCTTACTGGTTGAAGCATTATTGTTTACCTTCCTTTGGTGTTACCTTGTTAGTCTCTTGACTAAATTCTCTAGCAAAAACCTCACCTTTATAAATCCAAACTTTAATCCCAATAATTCCATATGTTGTAAGGGCCTCTGCCTCTGCATAATCTATATCAGCTCTTAAAGTATGTGATGGAATACTTCCATCCCTTAACCACTCTGTTCTAGCTATTTCATTTCCGCCAAGTCTTCCACTAACAGAAACTTTAATTCCTTTTGCTCCGAGTCTAATACAAGATTGCATTGCTCTTTTCATAGCTCTTCTATATGAAATTCTTTTAACAAGCTGCTGAGCTATGTTTTCAGCTACTAAATAAGCGTTAGTTTCAGGTTTTTTAACTTCTTTAATATTTAGATTAACTTCATTTGTTGTGAATTTTGAAAGATTATTTTTAATTTTATCTATATCACTTCCTTTTTTTCCAATCACAAATCCTGGTCTAGAAGTGTAAATTGTAACATAACACTTATTAGATGTTCTTTCGATCATTACCTTGGATACACCAGAGTTAATTACATTTTTTTTAATATATTCCCTAATTTTAAAATCTTCGATTAGGTAATTTCCAAAATCTTTTTTCTTAGCATACCATACAGAGTCCCATCCTCTGTTGACACCTAATCTAAAACCTACCGGATTAACTTTTTGTCCCATGTTTCTCCATTTGTTTTGCTTCTGATAAAATTATTGTAACAGTTGACCAAGGTTTTAATATTGGTGCTGCTCTTCCTTTTGCTCTAGGTCTAAATCTTTTCATAACTATTTTTTTTCCACAATAAGCTTCTTTAACAATCAATTTATCAATATCGTATTGAAAGTTATTTTCAGCATTAGCAACTGCAGAGCTTATTGTTTTTCTAACATCTCTAGTAATTCTCTTTTCTGAAAACTGTAAATCTCTAATTGCAACATCAACTTTTTTGCCAACAATACTTTTTAGTATTGGATTTAGCTTTCTTACGCTTGATCTAATACCGTTGTTAACAGATTTTACTGTTTTGTCGTTAGTTTTATCAATTTTCTTTTTTTTACCCATAATTATTTCTTCTCTGCTGTGGCTGGTTTAGCTTTTTTATCAGCTGGTGTATGACCAAAGAAAGTTCTTGTTGGTGCAAACTCACCTAATTTATGTCCTACCATATCTTCTGAAACAGTAATTGGTATAAATTTTTTGCCATTATAAATTTGGAAACTTACCCCTACAAAATCAGGTAAAATTGTAGATTTTCTTGACCAAGTTTTAATAGGAATTTTCTTTGGATCGTCTTTATACTTGTCAACTTTCTTCATCAAGCTTTCTTCTACAAACGGTCCTTTCCAAACTGCTCTAGCCATTATTTAGTATCCTTCCTCTTATTTCTTCTCTTTACTATAAATTTATCTGTTCTCTTATTATCTCGAGTTTTTAAACCTTTAGCAGATTGTCCTGTAGGTGAAACTGGATGCCTTCCTCCAGCAGATTTTCCTTCACCACCTCCATGTGGGTGATCAACTGGGTTTTTAACAACACCTCTAGTATGAGGTCTTCTACCCAACCATCTTGATCTACCTGCTTTTCCAATTTTAATATTTTTTTGATCTGGATTACTTAAAATTCCAATTGTAGCTAATGCTCTTGAATCTATTTTTCTCACCTCACCTGAGGCTAATTTTATTAAACTATAGTTTCCATCTAGACCACTAATAGTAACTGATGAACCAGCTGCTCTAGCGATTTTTCCACCACCACCTGGCTGTATCTCAACATTATGTATATTGATACCTACTGGTATATCTTGTAATGGCATACAATTACCTACTTTAATTTCTTTTTTAGAACCACTTTCAACTTTATCTCCAACTTTGATTTTTTGTGGTGCTAAGAAATATGAGTGAGTACCATCTTCAAATTTAACTAACATAATGTAGCATGATCTATTAGGATCATATTCAATTCTTTCAACTGTGGCTTCCATGTCAAATTTTTTTCGATAAAAATCCACATGTCTGTACATTTTTTTATGTCCACCGGCTCTATTAATAGAGGTAATATGACCGTTATTATTTCTACCTTTCATCGCATTTTTAGGTGAAACTAAGGTCTTGAATGGTTTACCTTTCCATAAACCAGTTCTATCAACTAAAATAGTGCCTCTTGTAGATTTTGTGTATGGTTTAAAAGTTTTTAATGCCATTTATTAAATTCCTGTTGTTAGATCAATACTTTGACCTTTTTTTAAAGTTATTATTGCTTTTTTATAACCAGATACTTTTACTTTTCTACCTCTAGTAACTTTTGTTCTGTTTTGTTTGTTTATAATATTTATCTTAGTCACATTAACTTTAAATATTTTTTCTATATTCTTTTTTAAATTTTTCTTATTTGCTCCATCCGGAACTTTAAAAACAATTTTATTAAGTTCAGATAAATTAGTAGATTTCTCAGTAACAACAGGTGAAAGAATTTTGTCGTATAAGTGAATTTTTTCCATTTTATGAGTATCTCTTTTCTAGTTCTTTTACAGAACTTTCTGTGAAAACTACTTTTTTAAATTTAATAATGTCGTAAGCACTGAAATGATTTACATCTGTAACTTTAACATTTGGAATATTTCTTACTGATTTTTCGATTTTTTCTTTTGAATTTTTATCTAGAATTATTAGTGAATTTGTAATTTCAAGTTTATTAATAATTGAGTTCATCTCTTTAGTTTTTTTAATTTCTGAACTAAAGTCATTTAAGATTAATAAGTTTTTATTATTATTTTTTTCTGTAATTAGTGAAGCTACACTTTGTTTTTTCTCAGTTTTGTTTAATTTTCTTTTTTTATAAGCTAATTCTCCTTTTGGTCCATGAGCAATACCACCACCAACAAATATAGGAGCTTTTCTACTAGCATGTCTTGCACCACCTGTTCCCTTTTGAGCATATATTTTTGATGTTGGACCTTTTACTTCATTTTGTTGTTTAGTTTTTGCGTGTCTTCCTTTGTAATTAGCATTTGTTTTGTAAAGAACAGCACTTACCAACTTGTGGTTAATTTTTGCTGAAAAAATATTGTCTAAAACTTCAATACTATCTTTTTTTCCATCTATACTGATTTTATCTAATTTCATTATTTTTTCTTCTTTTCAGGTGTTTTTTTTGCTTCTTCCGCAGCTGCATGTTTCTCACCAATAGTCATTTTACTTATGTTTTTGACAGATTTTTTAACAATAACCTCTGCATTTTTAGAACCAGGAATTGACCCTTTTAAATAAAGAAGCTCGTTTTCTAAATCTGTTTTTATAATTTCAATATTTAGCATAGTTCTTAGCTTGTCACCCATATGACCAGCCATTTTTTTTCCTTTAAAAACTTTTCCTGGATCTTGACTATGTCCTGTTGAACCATGTGCTCTGTGAGATACAGAAACACCATGACTGGCTCTTAAACCACCAAAATTATGTCTCTTCATAGCACCTGCAAAACCCTTACCAATTGTTTTTGATCTTGTGTCTACAAATTTAATATCTTTGAATATTTCTAAACCAAACTCGTTTCCTTCTTTGTAAACAGATGTGTCGTTTACTCTAAATTCTTTTAATTTTTTCTTAGCTTCAGTATTTTTTTTAGCAAAAACACCTTTCATAGCTTTTGTTAATTTTGAATTTTTAACTTTCCCATATCCAAGCTGAACAGCCTTGTATCCTCTTTTTTCTTGTTCAATAACCTGAATAACTCTAGCTTTTTCGACCTTAAGTACAGTCACAGGAACTAATTGACCAGATTTATAGAACTCTCTCGTCATGCCTATTTTTTTTCCTATTAAAGCTATCTCACTCATAATTAAATTTTTATCTCCACATCTACTCCAGAAGCTAAATCAAGTTTCATTAATGCTTCTACAGTTTGTGGTGTTGGTTCAATAATATCTATTAATCTTTTATGAGTTCTTGACTCAAATTGCTCTCTACTTTTCTTGTCTATATGTGGTGATCTTAAAACTGTATATCTTTCAATTCTAGTGGGTAATGGTATTGGTCCCTTAATTGTTGCTCCAGTTCTTTTTACTGTATTTACAATCTCTTCTGTAGAAGCATCTAGAACTTTATTGTCATATGCTCTTAATTTAATTCTAATATTCTGTTTTTCCATGATTAACCTGCAATCTTCTTAGTAACTTCGTCTTGAACATTTTGTGGTACTTTTGAATAATGATCAAAAAACATTGAATATTGTGCTCTACCTTGAGACATTGATCTTAAATTATTTATATAACCAAACATGTTAGCCAAAGGAACCATTGCTGTTATTACGGTTGCGTTACCTCTTTGCTCTTGAGTGCTGATTTGACCCCTTCTACTATTTAAATCACCTATAACATCACCCATGTAGTCTTCAGGAGTTACTACTTCAACTCTCATTACTGGCTCTAATAATTTTAGGCCACCTTTAGTACAAGCTTCTTTAAAGCAAGCTCTACTTGCTAATTCAAATGCTAGTACACTTGAGTCAACATCGTGATGCAATCCATCTAAAATGGTTACTTTGTAATCAATCATTGGGAAACCTGCCAAAATTCCACTATCAGAGACAGTTTCAATACCTTTTTCAACACCAGGGATAAATTCTTTTGGAATCGCACCACCTTTAATTTTACTCTCAACATCTCTACCTTTACCAGGTTCTTGAGGCTCTACTAAAAGTTTAACTTTTGCAAATTGACCAGCACCACCACTTTGTTTTTTGTGAGTGTATTCAACCTCTGAAGCAGCTTCTATAGTTTCTCTATAAGCAACTTGTGGAGCTCCAACATTGGCCTCTACTTTAAATTCTCTTTTCATTCTATCAACAATAATATCCAAGTGTAGTTCACCCATTCCCTTAATAATTGTTTGTCCTGATTCTTCGTCTGAAGTAACTCTAAAAGAAGGATCTTCCTTAGCTAACCTGCCTAATGCTTCACCCATTTTTTCTTGGTCCGCTTTTGTTTTTGGTTCTACTGCAATTTCAATTACTGGATCAGGGAACTCCATTGGTTCAAGAAGAACGGAATTTTCTTTGTCACATAAAGTATGTCCTGTAATAGTATTTTTTAATCCTGCTAAAGCAACTATATCACCTGCATTAGCCTCTTTAATATCTTCTCGAGAGTTTGCATGCATTAAAAGCATTCTTCCAACTCTTTCTTCTTTTTCTTTAGAAGAATTGAAGACTGCTGTACCAGTTTTGATTGTACCAGAATAGATTCTAATAAATGTTAGTGAGCCAACAAATGGATCGTTAGCCACTTTAAAAGCTAAAGCAGAAAATGGAACACTATCTTCAAATTTCATTTCCATTTCATCTTCACTACCTAATTTAGTTCCTTCGATAGATCCAATATCTACGGGACTTGGCAAATAATTAACAACAGCATCAAGCAAAGGCTGAACACCTTTGTTTTTGAATGCTGAACCTGTCAAAACTGGAACAAAACTAAAATTTAGAGTTCCTTTTCTTATGCATTTGACCAAATCTTCTTCTTTAATTTCATCGCCATTTAAATAGGCTTCCATTAGCTTTTCATCTTGTTCAACAGCTGTTTCAACTAATTCTGTTCTGTATTTTTCTGAAATTTCTTTTAAATCTTCTGGAATTTCTTTGTATTCCCATTCAGCTCCCAGTGCCTCATTTTTCCAAACTTGAGCTTTCATTTTAACAAGATCAACTACACCAGATAAAGAGGCTTCAGCTCCTATAGGGACTTGCACAACCAAAGGTTTGGCACCTAATCTATCTCTAATCATGTCTACACATCTAAAGAAATCAGCACCTGTTCTGTCTAATTTGTTTACAAAACAAATTCTTGGTACTTTATACTTATCGGCTTGTCTCCATACAGTTTCAGATTGAGGCTCCACACCTGCAACACCATCAAAAACAGCAACAGCACCGTCTAAAACTTTTAAAGATCTTTCTACTTCAATAGTAAAATCAACGTGACCAGGTGTGTCTATAATATTAATTCTATGATCATTCCAAAAACAAGTAGTGGCTGCAGATGTAATTGTAATTCCTCTTTCTTGTTCTTGCTCCATCCAATCCATTGTTGCAGCACCATCATGTACCTCACCAATTTTATGGCTCTTACCTGTATAGTAAAGAACTCTTTCAGTAGTAGTTGTTTTACCAGCATCTATATGGGCCATGATCCCAATGTTTCTATATTTATCTAATGAATGAGTTCTAGCCATATCTTGTTACCACCTAAAATGAGCAAATGCCTTATTAGACTCTGCCATTTTATGTACATCCTCTCTTTTTTTAACAGCAGCACCCTTTTTTTCATAAGCATCGTAAAGCTCATTAAAAATTTTATCTGCCATATGTTTATCTTTTCTTTTTCTTGCTGATTCTACTAACCATCTAATTGCTAATGCTTGTGCTCTTTTACTTTTTACCTCAACAGGAACTTGATAAGTTGCACCACCAACTCTTCTAGATCTAACTTCTACAGTTGGTTTGATATTGTTAATTGCTTCATTGAAAATATTAATCGGTTCATCTTTAGTTTTTGTTTTAATTTTATCGATAGCGTCATAAACTATTTTAGCAGCAATACCTCTTTTACCATCGTACATGATGTTGTTGATTAATTTTGGGATGATAGTTGATTTAAATTTTGGATCTGGAACTACATTTTTTTTTGGTTGAGTTTTTTTTCTAGACATTATTTACCTTTTTTTGTTCCGTATAAAGATCTTCTTTGTTTTCTGTTTGCAACACCTTGTGTATCTAGATTACCTCTTAAAATATGATAACGAACTCCTGGTAAATCTTTTACCCTTCCACCTCTAATCAGTACTACCGAGTGTTCCTGTAGATTGTGACCTTCACCAGGAATATAAGCTGTAACTTCGAATCCATTTGATAATCTTACCCTAGCAACTTTTCTTAATGCAGAGTTTGGTTTCTTAGGAGTTGTTGTGTAAACTTTTACACAAACACCTCTCTTCAAGGGTTGTTTTTGTAGAGCAGGAACTTTGTTCCTTGCTGCTGGTTTCACTCTTTTTTTTCTTAACAACTGATTAATAGTTGGCATAAATTTTTTAAAATTAATTAATTTATTTTTAGATGAAAATAACTGACAGGTTATTTTGTGGCAGCGTTTAGTACCGTTAGAAGCACTACATTCCAACCAAAAACATCGCCAAAATACTTAATAATAGCCCTTTGTCAAACTAAAACTGCAATTTTTAGGTGATTTTTTACTGATTTGTCTGTGTTTCTTCAGGTTCGGAAGCTTCTATCTTTTCTTGCTCAGACAAGAAATTATTATCGTCCTCTAGAGCCTTATTGTTCCATCTATTTTTGATATTACCTGTACCTGCTGGAACTAATCTTCCAACAATTACGTTCTCTTTTAGACCATTTAATGGATCAACTTTTCCTTTAATTGCAGCATCTGTTAGTACCCTTGTAGTTTCTTGGAACGAAGCTGCTGAAATAAACGATTCAGTTTGAAGTGAAGCTTTAGTGATACCCATTAAAACTCTTTCACCAACTGCTGGTATTTTCCCTTCAGCAACTAGTTTCTCATTAACATTATCAAATTTAATTCTATCGATAACTTCACCAGGTAAATAACTTGAGTCACCTGATACTTTAACTTCAACCTTTTTAAGCATTTGTCTTAAAATAGTTTCGATATGTTTATCGTTTATTATTACACCTTGTAATCTATAGACTTCTTGAACTTGGTTAACAAAATATTCTGTTAATTCTTTTATTCCTAAAATTCTTAAAATATCATGTGGCAATGGTTGACCATCTAAAAGATACTCTCCTTTTTGAATTTTTTCACCAGGATTGAAATTGATATGTTTCCCTTTTGGAATTAAATAATTTGAAGGTTCCGATCCATCTTCAGGAACTATAGACACTCTTTGTTTACCTCTCACTTCTTTTCCAAATACTACACTACCATCATTTTCAGCAATAATTGCACTATCCTTAGCTTTTCTAGCTTCAAATAACTCAGCAACTCTTGGAAGACCTCCTGTAATATCTTTTGTTTTTGTAGTTTCCTTAGGTAATCTTGCAATTACGTCACCTGCGTAAACTTTTTGACCATCTTTAATTGATAAAATTGAGTCTGGTACTAAATAATATCTAGCTTCGTTGTCATCAGCTTTTTTAATAACATTTCCTTTTTCATCTCTAAGTGTAATTCTAGGTTTTAAGTCAGTACTTTTTGATTGACCTCTCCAATCAATTACTGATTTAGAAGAAATTCCTGTTGCATCGTCAGTGGTTTCTTGAATTGACACACCATCAATTAAATCTACATAACTAGCTGTACCACTTTTCTCTGCAATAACTGGAGTCGTGTATGGGTCCCATTCACATATTTTTGTATTAGCTTTTACTTTGTCGCCGTTATTGAAAAATAATCTTGATCCGTAAGCAACTTTATAAACTGCAATTTGAACTCCATTATCATCTTCAATTGAAAGCTGAGTATTTCTACCCATCACAATTAAATTCTTTTTTGAGTCCTCTAAGATATTTGAATTTATAATTTTTAACGTTCCTTCATTCTTATTTACAATTTGTGAGTCTTGTTTAACAGATGCAGTTCCGCCTACGTGAAAAGTTCTCATTGTTAATTGAGTTCCAGGTTCACCAATTGATTGTGCGGAAATCATTCCAATAGCCTCACCAACGTGAACCATTTTACCTCTAGATAAATCTCTTCCATATGAAGTAGCGCATACACCTTCTTTAGAACCACAAGTCATTACTGAGTAAACTTTTATCGATTTTACTCCTGCTGCATCTATTTTATCACAACCAGCTTCGTCGATCATAGTTTGTTTTTTTATAATTACTTCACCAGTTAAAGGATGTTTAACCTCATCAAAAGTATTTCTACCTAGAGCTCTTTCAGATAAGCTAACTACAACATTACCACCTTCTAATATTTCAGAAAGCTCAATAAATCCTGGATTTTTACAGTCACAAGCTTTTTTAGTAACAGTTAAATCTTGAGCTACATCACATAGTCTTCTTGTTAAATATCCAGAACTTGCTGTTTTCAGTGCCGTATCAGCTAATCCTTTTCTAGCTCCGTGAGTTGAGTTAAAATATTCTAATGCTGTCAAACCTTCTTTAAAGTTTGAAATAATTGGGCTTTCAATAATTTCTCCTGAAGGTTTTGCAATTAAACCTCGCATACCAGCTAATTGTTTCATTTGAGCGGCAGATCCTCTAGCACCACTGTCAGCCATCATAAATACAGAATTTATTTTTAATCCTTCATCAGTTTTTTCTGTCGCTGAAATTCCCTTCATCATTTCACCAGCAACTTTATCTGTACACTTAGACCAAGCATCTACAACTTTGTTATATTTTTCACCTCTTGTAATTAAACCTTCAGCATATTGTGTTTCATAATCTGCAATTAATTTTTTAGTATCGTCAATTAATTGAGTTTTATTTTCAGGGATTACAAGATCATCTTTTCCAAAAGAAATTCCTGCTTTAAACGCATGTTTAAATCCTAAATCTTTCAGCTTATCACAGAAAATTACAGTTGTTTTTTGACCACAAAATCTAAATACAATATCAATTATTTCAGAAACTACTTTTTTAGGCAATATTCTATCTACTAAAGAGAACTTAATGTTAGTATTCTTGGGTAATAAATTTGCCAATAAAAATCTTCCTGCTGTTGAAGTATATTTTTCTATTTTTTTATTCCCTTGCTCATCTATAGTCTCATATCTTGAAATGATAGTACTATGCACATTTATTTGACCAGATGATAATGCAAATTCAATTTGATCCGAATTTGTAAAGTATCCAGCTGGTTTATCAGATATAGGCTCTTGTGATAGATAGTAGATTCCTAAAATCATATCCTGACTCGGAACGATAATTGGTTTACCGTTTGAAGGAGAAAGAATATTATTTGTAGATAACATTAAAATTCTTGCCTCTAATTGTGCTTCTAAACTTAATGGAACGTGAACTGCCATTTGGTCACCGTCAAAGTCTGCATTAAATGCAGCACAAGTTAAAGGGTGTAATTCTATAGCGTCACCTTCAATTAATTTTGGTTCAAACGCCTGAACTCCAAGTCTATGAAGTGTTGGTGCTCTATTTAAAAGCACTGGGTGCTCTCTAACAATTAATTCTAAAGCGTCCCATACTGCGTTTGTTTCTTTTTCAACTAGTTTTTTAGCTTGTTTGATAGTTGATGCTAAACCTAATTTATTTAATCTTGCATATAAAAATGGTTTAAATAATTCTAAAGCCATTTTTTTAGGTAAACCACACTCATGAAGTTTTAAATCTGGACCTACAACAATTACTGATCTTCCTGAATAGTCAACTCTTTTCCCAAGTAAATTTTGTCTAAATCTACCTTGCTTACCTTTTAACATTTCAGCAAGAGATTTAAGTGGTCTCTTACCTGTACCTGTAATTACTCTACCTCTTCTTCCGTTATCAAAAAGAGCATCAACAGATTCTTGAAGCATTCTTTTTTCATTTCTTACAATGATATCAGGCGCTTTGAGATCCATTAACCTTTTTAATCTGTTATTTCTATTAATTACCCTTCTGTATAAATCGTTAAGATCTGAAGTGGCAAATCTTCCACCATCTAGAGGGACTAATGGTCTTAATTCTGGTGGTATAACTGGTACAACAGTCATAATCATCCACTCAGGTTTTTGACCTGTTTCTATAAATGACTCAATTAATTTTAGTCTTTTAATTGCTCTTTCTTCATTAACCTTTGATTTAGTATCTTTAATAAAGCTAACAAGATTTTTTCTCTCTAATTGTAAGTCTAAATTTTTCAGCATCTCAAGAACAGCTTCTGCTCCTATTCCTGCTGTAAAACTTTCTTCACCAAACTCATCTTGGTATTTTGCTAATTCTTCCTCATTTAATAGTTGATTTTTTTGTAAACCAGTTAAACCTGGTTCTATTACTATAAAGTTTTCAAAATAAAGAACCCTCTCTATTTCCTTTAATTTCATGTCAACTGCCAAAGCAATTCTGCTTGGAAGAGACTTTAAAAACCAAATATGTGCCACTGGTGTAGCTAAATTAATGTGGCCCATTCTCTCTCGTCTTACATTAGATTTTGTAACCTCAACACCACACTTTTCACATATAATCCCTCTAAATTTCATTCGTTTATACTTACCGCATAAACATTCATAATCTTTTATGGGTCCAAAAATTCTTGCACAGAACAAACCATCTTTTTCAGGTCTAAACGTTCTATAATTAATCGTTTCAGGCTTTTTAATTTCACCAAATGTCCAGGATTTAATTTTCTCTGGGCTAGCAAGTGAAATTTTAATGCTATTAAAATTTTGAGCTTCTGAAATTTCGCTGCCCTTAAATAGATCTGTTAGTTCTTTTTTCATTAATTAAGCTCCACATTTAATGCTAATGATTTAATCTCTTTAACTAAAACGTTAAATGACTCTGGTATTCCAGACTCAAAGTTTTCTTCGCCTTTAACTATAGTCTCATATACTTTAACTCTTCCTGCAACGTCATCAGATTTAACAGTTAAAATTTCCTGTAATGTATATGATGCACCATATGCTTCGAGTGCCCACACTTCCATTTCCCCAAATCTTTGACCACCTAATTGTGCTTTACCACCAAGTGGTTGTTGTGTAACCAAACTGTAAGGTCCAGTAGATCTTGCATGAATTTTATCTTCAACTAAGTGATGAAGTTTAAGCATGTAGATTATTCCAACTGTAACTGGTCTATCAAATTTCTCTCCTGTTCTTCCATCCCATAAATAAGTTTGTCCAGATCCTGGTAAATTTGCTAGTTCAAGCATCTCAGTAACATTTTTTTCTTTAGCGCCATCAAAAACTGGCGTTGAGATTGCAATACCATCTTGTAAATTTTCACAAAGATCTTTAAATTCACTTTTGCTTAACTTATCTACTTTTTCGTTGAAAATTTCTTCTCCGTAAATAGATTTTAAGAATTTTTCGATTTTTTCTGTTCTTTCTATTTTTTTGTTATTTTCGTTTACTAAATTTTTAACTTGTTCACCAAATTCTTTACATGCCCATCCCAAATGGGTCTCTAAAATTTGTCCAACGTTCATCCTACTTGGTACACCCAGAGGATTTAATACAATATCAACTGGTCTACCATCTTCTCTATATGGCATATCTTCAACAGGTACAATTTTACTTACAACTCCTTTGTTTCCATGCCTTCCAGACATTTTATCACCTGGTCTTAGTCTTCTTTTTATAGCAACAAATACCTTTACCATTTTCATTACACTTGGTAATAAATCGTCACCACTTCTAATTTTTAAAACTTTATCTTCAAACCTCTCTGTGATGTCTTGTTTGGCTTTATTATATTGATCTTTTAATTGAGCTAATGTCGCTTCGTTATTTACATTTCCTACTATGATTTTAAAAACATCATTAATTGATAATTTATTAATTGTATCAAAATCTAACTTAGTTCCTTCAGATAAATCTTTTACTTTTTTAGTTAAAGATGATCCCGAGAGGAATTGTGAGGCTCTTTGTTTGATACTTCTTTCTAATATCTCTTCCTCAACAATTTTATCTTGTTGAACTTGCTCAATTTCAGCTCTCTCAATAGTTATTGATCTTTCGTCTTTCTCAATTCCATGTCTATTAAACACCCTTACATCAACAACCGTTCCACTTGACCCTCTAGACATTCTTAGAGATGTATCAGTTACATCAATAGCTTTTTCTCCAAAAATTGATCTTAATAATTTTTCTTCAGGTCCTGATGCCGAATCTCCTTTTGGGGTAACTTTACCAACTAAAATATCACCAGCATTAACTTCTGCTCCTATATAAACTATTCCAGATTCATCAAGGTTTTTTAAAGCTTCTTCGTTTACATTTGGTATATCTCTAGTTATTTCTTCTTCACCAAGTTTTGTATCTCTCGCCATTATTTCGTATTCAACAATGTGAACAGATGTGAATACATCATCTGTAACACACCTTTCTGAAATAAGGATAGAATCTTCAAAGTTATAACCTTGCCATGGCATGAATGCTACAGTAACATTCTTACCTAAAGCAAGTTCACCTAATTTTGTTGAAGGACCATCGGCTATAATATCTCCAGATTTAACCTTATCACCAACTCTAACTAGTGGTCTTTGATTAATACAAGTATTCTGGTTTGACCTTTTAAATTTTTGAAGGTTGTAGATATCGACTCCGGACTTACTAAAATCTGCTTCCTCGGTTACTTTAATAACTATTCTTTTACCATCTATTTTGTCAACAATACCATTACGCTTAGCAACAATAGTGACCCCAGAGTCTAAAGCAACATCGCTTTCAATTCCTGTACCTACAAGTGGCGATTCAGGTTTTAACAATGGAACTGCTTGCCTCATCATGTTTGATCCCATCAATGCTCTATTTGCATCATCATTTTCCAAGAAAGGAATTAATGATGCTGCAACTGATACAAGTTGTTTAGGTGAAACATCGATGTAATCAATTGTATCAGGTTTTGCTAAAAGAAAATTTAGATTTTGTCTGCATGAAACTAATTCTTCTGTAATCTTTCCATTTTTATCAAGTTTAGTATTTGCTTGAGCAATAGTGAATTTTGTTTCCTCCATTGCAGACAAGTATTCAACTTTGTCTTGAACAACTCCATTTTTAACTTTTTTATATGGGCTTTCAATAAAGCCATATTTATTAATCTTAGCATACGTAGATAAACTATTTATCAAACCAATATTTGGACCTTCTGGTGTCTCAATTGGACAAATTCTTCCATAGTGAGTTGGATGTACGTCTCGAACTTCAAAACCTGCTCTTTCTCTTGTTAAACCACCTGGACCTAATGCTGATACCCTTCTCTTGTGGGTAATTTCAGATAATGGATTTGTTTGATCCATAAACTGTGAAAGTTGTGAACTAGCAAAAAAATCTTTTAAAGAAACTGTTAACGGTTTTGCATTAATTAAATCCTGAGGCATTGCTGACTCAACATCTAGAGTTGTCATTTTTTCTTTAATGGCTCTTTCCATTCTATAAATACCAATTCTTGCTTGGTTTTCAACTAACTCTCCAACAGAACGTACCCTTCTATTTCCCAGGTGATCTATGTCATCAACATCATCTTTACCATCACGTAAATCTAACATTTTATGAATTATTGCAATGATGTCGTCATTTCTCAATATAGTAATTTTATCTGAGCATTCTTGGTTTAATCTTGAGTTCATTTTAACCCTTCCAACATCAGACAAATCATATCTATCTGAACTAAAGAAAAGATTGTTAAATATTTGAGTTGCTATTTCAATGGTTGGCGGCTCTCCAGGTCTTAGCATTTTATAAATTTCCGTGATTGCTTCGTCTTTGGTATTATTTTTATCAGCTAAAATAGTTGTAAGGAGATAAGGTCCTTTGTTTATAGAGTTTGTAACAGAAATTTGAAGTGTATGTATATTTGCATCTAAAATTTGTTGAATAATTGTCTCATTTAATTCAGTACCAATTTTGAATACATCATCTTTTTCATCTACTTTAATATCTCTATGTAAAAATTTACCAAATAAAGACTCGCTAGAAACTAATATATCTTTTAAACCATCTTTTTCTAATTTTTTTGCACTTAAAAAATTAATTTTGTCACCTAATTTAATTACTACTTTACCAGTCTTAGCATCAATTACTTCTTCTGAGAAATTTTTAGCTTTATAGTTTTCTGGATTAAATTTCGTTTTCCACTTTTCTGTATTTGGATCAAAAGTATATTGTTCATTCTCGTAAAACTCATCTACTATTTCTGATTTCGTATAACCTAATGCTAGTAATAAAGTAGATGAAAAAATTTTCTTTTTTCTGTCAATTTTAAAATATAAAAAATCTTTAACATCGTATTCAAAATCTAACCAAGAACCTCTATTAGGTATCACTCTACAATTAAATAAAAGTTTACCGCTTGCATGGGTTTTGCCTTTATCATGATCAAAAAATACACCTGGACTTCTATGCATTTGGTTTACTACAACTCTTTGAACACCGTTAGTTATAAAAGTTCCACTATTAGTCATCATGGGAACTTCGCCCATATAAACTTCTTGCTCTTTAGCTGACAAAATATCTTTTGTATTATTTTCTTGGTCTATTTCGTAAACAACTAGTCTTAAAGTACACTTTAGAGCAGATGAATAAGTAAGACCTCTTGCTATACACTCTTCAACATCAAATTTTGGTTTTTCTAATCTGTATGAAACATACTCTAAGGTTGCTTTGTCATTTAAATCCTCAATTGGAAAAATACTTTTAAATACTCTATCGAAACCTTTGGTGAGTTCAGCTGCTTCAGTATTAAATTCTGTTAATTCTTTATAAGAATTTTTTTGTACTTCAATTAAGTTAGGTATAGATAAACCTTCTTTTAGTTTACCAAAACTTTTTCTAATGTTTTTCTTTTCAGTAAAAGATAATTGCATCTATATTTAAAATACTGATTAAAAATAACCAGTATTTGAATTCTTTCTATTTTATTTATTTAAGTTCTACTTTAGCGCCAGCAGCTTCTAACTTAGCTTTGATCTCCTCAGCTTCTTTTTTGTTTACACCAGATTTTACTTCTTTTGGTGCTCCCTCTACAAGATCTTTAGCTTCTTTTAAACCTAATGAAGTAGCTGCTCTTACTTCTTTTATAACGTTAATTTTTTTATCACCTGCAGACACTAGCATGATTGTAAAATCATCTTTATCTTCTGCTGGAGCCGCACCACCTGCTGCTGCTGGAGCTGCTGCTGCCATTGGAGTTACACCCCATTTTTCTTCTAATTGTTTTGAAAGTTCAGCTGCCTCTGCAACAGTCAAACTTGATAAGTCTTCTATAATTTTGTTTAGGTCAGGCATATGTATTACTCTTTAGGTTGTGTTTCAGAATTTTCTGCCGACAAACTACTCATTTTTTCTGAATGTGCAAGCAAAATACTGATTAATTTAGATGCAGAAGCGTTCAAAATACCCACAATATTGGCTCTTGCTTCATCTAATGTAGGTAAACTTGCTACATTTTGGACGCCAGCCTGATCTAAGACCTCGTTATCCATAATTCCACCAATTAATTTTAAGTTTTCGTTGTCTTTTGCAAATTTTGAAAGAATCCTTGCAGACATTATAGCATCCTCTCCAAATGCAACTGCTGTAGGACCAGAAAATAAATTTGATAAATCTTTACACTTTGTTTTTTCTAAAGCTAATTTTGTAATTCTGTTTTTTGTTATTTTGAAAATGATTCCATGTTCTCTCATTTTTGCTCTCAATTCATCTAATTGAGTCATGTTTAAACCTTGATAATGAGTAACCATAACAGCTTTACTATTCTCAAACTTGCTAGTCATTTCTTCAATATAATTTTTCTTTTGTTCTTTGTTCATCATAACTATATCGACTTTCCTAATTTAACTTTGTAAGAAACACCCATTGTAGAAGTTGCAAACACACCTTTAATCAAATCACCTTTGAGTGTGTTGTTTGACTTTTCCTTTTCCAGTGCATCTAATATTGCATTATAATTTTTTAATAATTGATCGTCACTAAAAGATTTTTTTCCAATACTTACTCCAATGTTTCCATCTTTATCATTTCTAATTTCTACTTGTCCTGATTTAGCATTTGTTACTGCTTCTATAATATTTTCAGATACTGATCCAAGTTTTGGATTTGGCATTAATCCTTTTGGACCTAATACTTTTCCTAGTTTTGAAAGTTTAATCATCATTCCTGGCGTACAAATTAATTTTTCAAAATTTAAATCTCCACTTTTAATTTGTTCTACAAATTCATCTCCACCAACAATATCGGCACCTGCATCTTTTGCTTCTTGTATTTTATTTTCTTCACAAACAACTGCAACTTTAACTTTCTTACCTGTTCCTCCAGGTAGATTTACTACTGTTCTAATGTTAACTTCACCTTTTTTTTGCTTATTATTTATTTGAAAACTTAAATCTAACGACTCATCAAATTTTGTTGTACAGTTTTTTTTAAGTTCAGTGAATAATTTTTCAATAGACTCTGCATTTAAATCTTTGGTTTTTTCTGGTAATTTTTTATATCTTTTTGAAGCCATTATTCTTTTACCTCTATTCCCATTGATCTAGCTGAACCTGCAATTATTTTTACTGCTTCATTTATATCGTGAGCATTTAAATCATTCATTTTTTCTTTAGCAATATCCTCTAATTGCTTTTTTGAAATTGAAGCTACAATATTTCTTCCTGGTTCTTTTGATCCACCTTTTAATTTTACAGCTTCTTTAATAAAGAACGATGCAGGTGGTGATTTAATTTTAAAATCAAATTTTTTATCTTTGTAAACAGTAATTTCAACTGGGACAGGTTTTCCTGCCATAGATTTTGTTTTATCATTAAATGCTTTACAAAATTCCATTATATTCACTCCACGTTGACCTAATGCTGGACCAACAGGAGGAGCAGGATTTGCTTGTCCACCTTTAATTTGTAATTTTATAAATCCACTAATCTCTTTTGCCATTAACTTACTTTCTCAACTTGGTTATATTCTAAATCTACTGGTGTTGGACGACCAAATATAGAAACTGAAACCTTAAGTCTAGCTTTTTCTTCATCAATTTCTTCAATCATTCCATTAAATGATGCAAATGGTCCATCAACAACCTGAACTTTTTCACCAACGCTGTAATCTATACCAGATTTTGGCTGAGCCACACCATCTTTAATTTGACCTAAAATTTTCTCAACTTCTTTATCAGAAACTGGAACTGGGATACCCTTTGATCCAAGGAAACCACTCACTCTTTTTATTCCTTTGATCATATGGTAAATATTATTATCCATCTCACTCTTTATTAATACATATCCAGGAAAATATTTCTTTTTTCTTTGAATTCTTTTTCCTCTTTTAACTTCTGTCACATCGTGAGTTGGAACAATAATTTCCTCAAACTTATCAGCAATTTTGGCTTTATCTGCCTCTTCCTTTATTAAAGAGGCTACTTTATTTTCAAAGCTAGAATGAGACTGAACTATGTACCAATTTTTCATCATATACTCACTTTAAGTAAAAGTTCTAAGAAAAATTTCAAAACTTGATCTAAGAGAAGAAAAAATAAAGACATAATAACTGCCATTGCAAATACCATTAAAGCACCTTGCAAAGTTTCTTTCCAAGTAGGCCAAGTAACTTTAAAAGCCTCTTGTTTTACTTCCTGTATAAATTTAATCGGGTTCTTCATAATTTTTAGCTCAAATTGGCAGGAGCGGAGGGACTCGAACCCTCAGCCTCCGGTTTTGGAGACCGGCGCTCTACCAATTGAGCTACACTCCTATTTATAGAGTTACTCTATAATTTTAGTTACTACTCCTGCTCCAACAGTTCTTCCACCTTCCCTAATAGCAAAATTTAATTTCTCTGCCATAGCAATTGGTGTAATTAGTTTAACAGTAAATTTAGCATCATCACCTGGCATAACCATTTCAGTACCAGCTGGTAATTCTACTTCACCTGTAACGTCTGTTGTTCTAAAATAAAACTGTGGTCTGTACTTAGTAAAAAATGGAGTATGTCTTCCACCTTCATCTTTTTTAAGTACATACGCTTGAGCTTCAAATTTAGTGTGTGGAGTAATTGAACCAGGTTTACAAAGAACTTGGCCTCTTTCAATATCAGTTCTTTCAATACCTCTCAATAAAATTCCAACGTTATCACCAGCTTCACCAGAGTCTAAAAGTTTTCTAAACATTTCAACTCCAGTACAAACTGATTTTTTAGTTTCTTTAATACCAACTATTTCAACTTCTTCTCCAGTCTTAATTACACCTGACTCAACTCTACCAGTTGCAACTGTTCCTCTTCCAGAAATTGAGAACACGTCTTCAATTGGCATCAAGAACGGTTTATCAACTTCTCTAGCTGGTTGTGGAATATGTTCGTCAACAGCTTTCATTAATTCTAAAATTGAATTTTTTCCAATTTCATCATCTCTACCCTCTACTGCTGCTAAAGCGGAACCTTTAACAATTGGTGTTTTATCACCTGGGTATTTATATGAAGTTAAAAGTTCTCTAATTTCTTCTTCAACAAGTTCAATCATTTCTTTATCATCAACTTGATCTACTTTATTTAAATAAACAACAATTGCAGGAATACCAACTTGTCTTCCTAAAAGAATGTGCTCTCTTGTTTGTGGCATTGGGCCGTCAGCTGCGTTAACAACTAAAATTGCTCCATCCATTTGTGCAGCACCAGTGATCATGTTTTTAACATAGTCAGCGTGACCAGGGCAATCTACGTGAGCATAGTGTCTTTTTTCAGTTTCATACTCAACGTGTGCTGTTGAAATAGTTATACCTCTTTCTTTTTCTTCAGGTGCTTTATCAATCTGATCATAAGCAACTGCAGTTCCGCCGCCAGCTTGTGCTAATACATTTGTAATCGCAGCAGTAAGAGTTGTTTTACCATGGTCGACATGACCAATAGTCCCAATGTTACAGTGGGGTTTATTTCTTACAAATTTTTCTTTTGACATTACGTTTTTACCTCAGTTTTTTTTTGTTTCTTCTAATTTTAATTTCTTGGAGCGGGTAAAGGGAATCGAACCCTTACATCCAGCTTGGAAGGCTAGCGTTCTACCATTGAACTACACCCGCACAACCCCAAGAGTAACACTCCACGTTACCTAAAATTTATTGAATGGTGGAGGGGGAAAGATTCGAACTTTCGAAGACCGAAGTCAACGGGTTTACAGCCCGCCCCATTTGACCGCTCTGGAACCCCTCCCATGGGGAAGTGTCCCCTGTTCAATAAAGCTTTAAACAACATGGGTTTTATATATTTTATTTGTTCAAATGCAACACGTGATTTAATAGGAAAATATTCAAAAAAACGTGTAAAAGTCTCTTAAAATTATGAACAAATCATCTTTTTTTATTGCTGGTCAACACGCTGTAATAGAGGCTCTTAGAAACCCAAACCGAAAAGTTTTAAGAGTATTTTTGACAGAAGATGCAAAAAAAAATATTCACAGAAAAAATCCAAAAAAAAATGTTTTAGAAGACGTTAAGGTTTATTTTAAATCTAAAAAGGAATTAGATAAATACACTTCAAAAGAACAATTAATGCATGGTGGTTACATTGCCGAAATCGAACACTTGAACCAACCTAAATTAAAGGAATTTATAAAAGAAAAAAAGAATTGTACACTTGTTTGTTTAGATGAAGTAACAGATCCAAGAAATATTGGTTCGTTAATTAGAAGTGCTTCATCTTTTAACATAGATGGATTAATTATAAAAGAAAGACAATTTCCAAAAGAAAGTAAACTTTTATATAAATCTGCAAGTGGTTGTATGGAGCATTTAAATATTTTTCAAGTATCTAATATTAACTCAACACTTAAAAACTTAAAAGAAAAAAATTTTTGGGTTTACGGTTTTGATGCAAGAGGTGAAAAAAACTTTACTGAAATTAAATGGGAGGGGAAAAATGTTCTTCTCTTTGGTTCTGAAGGCTTTGGAATGAGAGAGCATACGGGAAAATATGCAGATTTTTTTGTTAAAATAGATATAAACAAAAAAATTGAAAGTCTAAATATATCTAATAGTGCTGCTATAGTTTTTCATCATTTAAGTTATTTAAAAAAAATAATTAGTAGATGAGCTGTAAAGCTTTATAGAATTTAATTTAAAAATCTAATATTTTTTTTGCTCTTTTTAAATACGTGTACTCTTTTGAAAAATTAAAAGCATTTTTTTTAATTTTATTATGTTTTGATATTTCAATTTTGACTTTATTAATTTTTTTTATCCAGTTATTGATATTAAAATTATTTACTACTAAACAATTTTTTCCATCTGTTAAAATTTCTTTAAAAACTCTTACGTTGCTAGTTATAATTAATTTTCCAGACGCTAAATAATCAAATAATTTTAAAGGTGATGTAAATTTTACAATATTACCAATTTTACCTATAGATCTAATTTTTTTTGTATTTGATGGCATTAATAAGATATCCATTTTTGAGATAATAGGTTTAAGTCTTCCATACTGAACACTCTGGTTAATTTTTAAATTATTTGGAATTTTTCTTTTTTTTAATTTAGATACATCTTGTTGACTACCTCCATAGATATAATATTTATTAACTTTATCTTTATTTGCTAATTTAATAATAAAATTTATACCTTTGCTGGTATCTAAACTTCCAAAATAACCAATGTTATAAAAATTTTTTTTCTTCAGGTTGCTAAATTTAAATTTTAAAGATGATGCGCTAGAAATTACTTCTATTTTTTTTGCATCAACTCTAAAATTTTTAACAAGATATTTTTTAACAGCGTTTGTAATTGCTACAATTTTAACAATATTTTTTTTATCAAATAGATTGGTATATTTACAGAAAAATTTAACTATTCTACCTTCATAATTAAAATCATGATGAATTTCGATTATTACTTTTTTTTTTAGAATGTTTAATAAGATAAGATTAAAAATATTTCTTGTTATATAGAGTTCTGTTTTATCAAAAATAGCATAAGTTATAGAAAAAAAAGAGAATAAATAATAACTAATACCAATTGGAAATTTATTAAAATATTTCAATTTAATTAATTTTGGTGATTTATTAATCCCATAAAATTTTGTCAGAGAAAAATTCTGTCCTGTATTTGGGACTATTAACTTAACAGAATTAGATAGTTGGGAAAGCGCGCTACAAGTGTTTACAACTTGAATACTAGATGGATTTGAAGATGGAGTTGAGGAATTAAATAAATAAGCAATACGCATTTCAGTTATCTAAACAAATTAATGGTATACAACAAGATACAAAACTATAAACAATAAACTTTCTTTGAAAATAGAATAACTATTTTAACATTGATTTATTAAACTTTTAACATTAAAAACTTCTTCAATACAAATGCCCTTGTAGCTCAGCTGGTAGAGCAATTGATTTGTAATCAATAGGTCCGCGGTTCGAATCCGTGCGGGGGCACCACTTCCTTAGTAAAATCAACGTTATCTATTTTTGCAAAATTAAAAATTTTATAAATTGGTAGCAATAAGTGTTACCATAGTGCTACCACTTTTGTAGACCAATCAAGTAGTCATTAAACTTAATAATCTCTAATAATAAAACCAGCCTGACTCAATGTGTATATAAAACTCAATACCACATAAAATTTTGCAGCTGTTGCCCATCCATATGATTTTTTTTTATTTAATTGTTTGGCTTTATAATTAGAACTGCTATTCCATAATCCAATATTTGACCAAAAAATAACTACCATTGGAACTATAAATAAATAATTTCCAATTAGAGGTGAAAGCATACCTGTAATTAGACTTACAATTCCAGTTATCAGAATACAATATAACCAAAATGTTTTGGACATTGTTTCTTTTCCATTCCAAACTATTTCTATAAAATTTGAGGATGTTTTATTGGTTTTATTATTTTTTAATTTTGAGGATGCTTTTACCTTTTTTTTCTCATCTTTAATATTTAACGAATTAAGAAAATACATCAATCCAACTATTATGAGGATTAGAACACTAAATACTTTTATTGATGCAAAAAGCATCATTGGCATTTCAAAGGGTAATTTATAAAGCGGAATTGACCAAATAATAATTGCCAACACAATACACCCAATTATTACCATTGAATTGTTTTTCATAAAAAAAATATACCATTGCTACCATAGTGTTACCAAACTTAAAATTCTTTGAAATTATTATTGCAAGTAAACGATAATATGAAGTTTTATAGATGATTTGTAATCAATAGGTCCGCGGTTCGAATCCGTGCGGGGGCACCATCACTCAATAAAATCAGCGTTTATTATTTTTGCAAAATAAAATTTTGGTTAAATTTTAAAGTTTATTGTGTTGTGAGTGTGTCGTGATTATTTTTCTCTACAAGTTGTTTTTGCCATACCGCTAGTTCCAATTCTTTGTGTTGTGCAAACCAACTTCTTTCCTTTTTGGGATTCAGGAGTAACTCCATATGCTGCATCTATAGTTGAGTCAAAAGCTTTTTTTCCAGACTCAAATAACTCATCACTCTTTTTTTGTTTCAATGCATACCCTTCTTCATACCAGGGTGAGCAATCTATTCCTCTTTTCTGAATTGCTTCTGCTCGATAAGGTTGCCATTGATTCCAATCTGGCATACTCAAATAATTCATACATAGTTCATAAGGTGACTGTCTACTGTATTTAATACGAGTTTCACTAATTGATTTTTCTGATGGTGCACAATTTGATAACATCAAACATATAATTAAAAACCCAAAACCTTTTCTCATTGTAAAAATATAACACTGTGTCAAACGTGTGTCGAGATTATTGATGATTGTTTATAAATATTGCTAAAGCATATTTATTTGATCAGCGATATTAGATTTGTAATCAATAGGTCCGCGGTTCGAATCCGTGCGGGGGCACCATCACTCAATAAAACCAACACTTATTATTTTTGTAAAGATAAGGTTTAACTACTTTATAAATTAAGTGTGGTCAGAGTGTGGACGGATTTGTAGACCAATCAAGTGATCTATTTATCCACCTAACATTTCTCTTGCGTCAAAATTTAAATATAATTCTTTCCATCTTTCATAATCACCAGCAGGAACTTTTAATGGTTCACACAATTTAATTGCTCTTAGAGCGCTTTCAACTAATACTTTATAGAAACCTTGACCTGGTTGATTCATTCTATCGTGATCTAAAATTTCTATTTTTGAGATAGTTCCATCTGGTTTTAATTCTAATTTTATTCTCACTAATAAATTTTCATTATACGGTAATCCTAATGGAATGCTCCAACACCCGAATATTTGTGCCTTAAGAGCGTCCTCTTCACTATGTGTAAGAACTGAATTATTTAAATTTTTATTATCTTCTGAATTATCGTTATTTGATTTTAAAATTTCCTCACCCTCAGCAATTGACTCATTAATTAAAGCTTTTATCGACTCTGCATCTATAATAATTTTTTCTCCAGACTCATTTAGTAAAATTGATTTGGCCTTAGAAAATTCCTCCTCTGTAAGAGCACCTGATTTATACAAATCGTTTAATTTACTCAACTCCTCTGTAATACTTGCTGAATATACCTTTATACTAAACAACAAACCCAGAACCACGATCCCTAAAATTTTTTTCATTACTCAATCCATAAAAGTTTTAAATGTTTTTACATCTACTTAATTTAGTCTCTTGTAAACTTATAAATTGTTTCACTAACTTTTTTATAACCCTCAGCTGTATAATGACCGTTCATTTTAAATGGGAAGAGATTTAATGGATTTTTTTCTTTTTCAAAAACTTCTTTCGGAATATCAACAAAAGGAATATCCAGCTCTTTAACAATATCTTTTATTAAATTATAACCTTTGTTATCATAATTAGTTTTATATCGTGTGTATCCAGGTAAATATATAAAATATAATTTTGAGTTATTATCATCAGCTAATTCTTTTGATAATTTTAGTATTTCTTTCAGTCTTGGTGTCAATTGTGGTGGTGGATAAATTAAAACTCTTAAATTAGTAATTTTAATAAAATTTAATAATTTTATTACTAAAGTATTTCTCTCTTGCCTCTCTTTTCGTCTTTTCTCTCTTTTTCCTATTTGTATAGAGTTTAATGAAAGTTTATCTATTTCCTTTTGTTTTAATCTAAGGTTTTGAGTAAAATTTTTATCATTATAATATTTCATTAAAATTTTATTAGACATTTCATTATGTAAACCACTCAAATCATTATCTTCAAAATAAATCCACAAAACTTTTTTAACATTGCTATCCATGTATTCTCTAATCGTAGCAAGCTCAATTAAAGGTCCATTCCCAGCATATGCTAAATTTAAGACTGATTTTTTTGATAGGTTTCTTAAAACAGATCCAATATCATCTGGCCTATTTACGCACGCACCATGAGCAAAAGAGTCCCCAACAATTAAATATTCTATTTTATTTGCATCCCACTCACCATCAGGATTGTTAAATCCATATCTGTCACTTTGATAAATTGAATAATATCCATTTTCATTACAAAAAATCGTTTTTGAATTTGAAATACCAGAAAGAGGAAATATACCTTTATTAGTATTTAAATAATTATATGGACTAACAGTAACTTGTATTTTGCTATTCTTTTTTTTTAAATCATTTAAAATTTCTACTCTTGTTCTTTTATCAAATTTTTTTCCTGTTATATTTTCATAAATTTGGTCTTTTATTATTTGTTCCTTTATTTGATCTTTTTTTGAAAGCTGTTCTTTTGAAATCTGTTTTTTAAAAATCAAATAAGACTCCAAGAAATATAATGTTATGACTGTGCTGATCACTATAATGATTAAATACTCTTTTATTTTATGATTAATAAAAAATGTAAATATTGATAAGCAAATAAATATTGATGATACTAGATAATAGGTAAAATAATAATCTTTCTTATTTCCATCCCAATAAATTTCAGATTTATAAAATGTATAAATAAATAAAAAAATTGAAAGAATAAAAAAAGAGGGTGAGAATATCTTTTTTAAATAGTTCATTATATTTTAATTTTTTTTTGTTTTAGTAGTTCAATTTTAATTTCCTTTAATAAGAGTTTTATACCACTTGATAGTTTAATTTTTGGGTTCCAATTAAATCTACTTAAAGTTTTAATATCACCTTTAATTGAAAAATCCTCTCCTTTTCTATATTTAAAATAACCAAAATTAATATTGATGTTTGAGAGTGTAATTTTTTTAATAAGTAAAATTACTGACTTAATAGAATAATTTTTAAAACTACTGATATCAAACTTTGAATATCTTTTATTAGTTTTTATTTTTAATATTTTTTTAAAAAGTTTTCTAAAATCTTGGATATGAATAAAATCTCTTTTTTGTTGACCTTTTGTAAAATTTAATTTTTTTTCTTTTTTTAAGATTTTAATTATCATTGAATAAATAAATTCTTTTTTATTTCTAACATCTCCATACAGATGACCAATAAATAGATCAATAACTTTAGTGTTTTCAAGTTTAGATTTAAAATAATCAGATAATTTGTGTTTATATTTTACATAAGTTGATCTTCTATTTTTTAATAATGTATTTATATTTATAAATTGTTTAGGTTTTTTACTTACTGATAAATCAAAAAGCAATTTAGGAAGTTTGTAATTTAAAAATATAAGTTTTTTTTTGTTATTCTTTTTGGGGTAAGCGCCTGTGCAATTGATTATTACATCAACCTCTTGAATAATACCTTTATTTTTAAAAGATATAAAATTGTAATTTTTTATTGTAATTCGAGAAAATTTTTTTTTTTTAATTTTTTCAATTATCTTTTTTCTTTGTGATGTAACAATTGTTAGATCAATTTTAATAGGCAATAGGTTTAAAATATTAGATCCTATAAAACCTGAGGCGCCAACAATCAAAAACTTTTTCATTTATTGATTTATATATTTATTTTTTCAGATACTTTAGGTATTTTTTTATTTTCATCTTTTAAATATATTTTACCAATATATTCACCTAAAATTCCTAAAAATAAAAATATTAAACTAAACGAAATCAAATTAATAATTATTATTGCAGCCACACCTTCTGCAAATACAATCTTTAAAAAAAACTTTGCTATAAGAAAATATATTGCTGCAAAAAAAGAAATGCACCCAAATAAAAAACTAAAATAAACTGATACTCTTAAAGGTTTTATTGTGCCACTAACAAGTCCCTCGGCTGCGTAACTTAAATAGTTAAAAAAATTAAATTTAGAAAATCCTCTTTTTCTCTCAATTCTCTCATACTCAATACCCTTGCTCTCAAAGTCTAAATTGTTAATCAATAATGGTAAAAATGGTTCATATTCATCATGTCTGATTTGCTGAATAACCTCTTTATCTAAAAACCAAGCACCAGACTCAATTTCAATTTCATAGCCTCTCAAATAATTACTAAGTTTTTTGAAAATATTTCTAAAAAATCCTAGGAAAAATATTTCCTTTCTTTTTACTCTTTTTCCATAAATAATCTTAATTTCTAACTCCCAGTTTTTTATGAACTCATTTAGTAATTTTGGATCATCTTGTAAATCACAATCAAATACAGCGCAGGCATCAGTATCTACATGCTTTATTGCATTAAATAATGACTTCATCACTCCATTATTTTTTGCATATCTTATGTATTTGATGTCTTTTCTCTCTGCACAAATTTTCTTTAATATTTCTCTAGAAGAATCTGTACTATTGTTATCCGCAAACAATATAGAAAATTTATAATCTGGATGATTTTTAAATATTTCATTAAAATTTTTTATAAAAAAATCAATATTTTCTTCTTCATTAAAAATTGGACATACTATCGTTATTTCTTTCATCAGTTATTGAAATTTTTTTTTAAAAATTTATTAATCAATTTATGAATATACTTTATATTATTTGTTGTTAAGCCTTGATGGCAACCAATAAGTATACCGTTTTTCATAATATAATCAGCATTTTTAAAACTTGATAGTTTGTTCCTTTTTGAGACTAGGCTACTAAATGCTGGGTGTCTCAATGCGTTACCAGTAAAAATTGGTCTTGTTTGAATATTATTATTTTCTAAATAAATTTGAAGTTCTTTTCTATTAAAATATTTATTTTTTTTTATGATTATTGGGTAAGATAAAAAATTTGTTTTAACATTCTTTAATATCGATGGTAAAATAAATAAGTCTTTAAATTTACTGAAAAAAGTTTTGTGTAATTCAAAATTTTGATTTCTTTTTAAACTAAAATTCTTAAATTTTTTTAATTGTTCTAAACCAAATGCTGCTCCAATTTCCGATGGCTCAAAATTATAACCATTTTCTGAAAAAACAAATTTCATATCGTACTCAATTCCTTTTAATTTAATTCCCAGTCGTTTATTGATATTCTCTGAGTCTTTTAATAATGACGACATTCTGCCCCAGCTTCTAAGAACCTTTGCTTTTTCATAAAACTTTTTATTATCTAAAAGCAATAATCCTCCATTTCCTCCACAACTTATTACATGAGAACCATAAAAACTAGTTATTGATATATCGCTAAAGTATCCTGTGCTTTTAGTTCCAATTTTAGCTCCCAATGTGTCTGCAGAATCCTCAATAATAGTAATGTTTGAATATTGTTTTATTATCTTTTTGATTTCAATCCAGTTAGGAATGTTTCCTATTAAGTTTGGTATTAATAATGCCCTTGTTTTTTTTGTAATTTTTTTTTTTAATTCCTCTATTGATATTTGTAACGTATCTACATCTATATCAGCAAAAATTGGTTTGGCATTTGCTTTTATTATCGATGTTATGGCTGTTCCAAAATTTAATGCAGGTGTTATAATTTCATCACCCTTTTTAATATTAATCAAATCCATAGCTAGAGTGAGAGCTGAAGACCCTGAATTTACCATTAAGCCATATTTTTTCCCAAATATTTTAGCAATTTTTTTTTCAAATCCTCTAACACTATCTGACATTTGAGTTGTTTTTTTTAATTGCTTTACAACTGCAGATATTTCTTCTTTTCCGTAAACATTTTTTCCATATGTTATTCTCATAATTTAAAAAAATCCTTTATTTGTTTAATGGTTAAATAATTTATATTCTTTTTATTATAAAAATTTTCATACCACTTATTTGTCTCTTCAAGAGTTTTTTTTATTTTCCATTTTGGTTGCCATTTCAATATGTTTTTTGCTTTTTTTATATCAAGATTTAAATTAATTGATTCTTGAACTTCTTTTGGTTTTAAAATTTTCCATATTAACTTTGGATTTCTTCTTTTTATATTCAACAAAATATCCTTAACCTTAAATGTTTTCTTTAAACTAGGGCCAAAATTCCATGCACCTGAGTAATTTGATTGTGCAAGTAATAAATAACCATTTATAACATCTAATACATGTTGCCAAGGTCTTGTGGCATTTGGATACCTAATTTTAAGAAATTTCTTACTATGCAAAGATCTATATATATCTGGCACTAATCTATCTTTTGCCCAGTCTCCTCCACCAATGATATTACCCGCTCTAGCTGATGAAATTTTAACTTTTTTATTTTTAAAAAAAATGTTTTGGTATGCATGTATAGCAATTTCTGCACAAGCTTTACTCGATGAGTAAGGATCTCCACCCCCTAACTCACTACTTTCATTAAAAAACTTTATTTTTTTTGAATTAGAATTTTTATAACATTTGTCTGTTGTAATTAAGATTAATTTACTTAATTTTTTTAAATTTCTTGATGCTTCACAAACATTTACAGTCCCAATTACATTGGTTTTAAAAGTTTCAATTGGATTAAGTATTGAATATTTAACAAGCGGTTGGGCTGCTAAATGAAAAATTATATCTGGTTCTATTATTTTAAAAATATTTTTTAATTTTTTAAAATCGTTTATGTCGATGACAAAATGTTTGAAGATTAATTTATCAATTTTCATTATTTTAAATAATGATGGTTTTGTATATTCCTTATTAGATATTCCGTATATTTTGCACCCATATAACTTTAGAACTAAACACAGCCAGGAACCCATAAAACCTGTATGACCAGTAATTAAAATTTTTTTATTTTTCCAGTATTTCTTTGTAGGTCTCACAATTATAAATTACCACACTTTCCAGAGAGCTTTTTTCTTTTTCCAAATATTATTAATTTCAATTTTTTCTCTCATGGTATCCATACAGGCCCAAAAACCATTATGTTTATATGCATTTAATTGTTTGGTTTTAGATAATTGTGGCAAACAGTCTTCTTCAAAAATACTTTTATTATTTTTTAAATATTTAAAAATTTTATTAGTTAAAATAAAAAAACCTCCATTAATATATTCCATTGGTTTTTCTTTAATTTTAGCAACTTCAGAATTTTGAGAGATAGATAAAATACCTTTTGGATTTTTATATCTTACTGCAGTCAAGGTTGCGGCTTTTTTCTTTTTTTGATGAAACTTAATTAGCTTATCTACTTTTATATCACTTAATCCATCTCCATAAGAGACACAAAAAAACTTATCATTTTTAACAAAATTTCTAACTTTTTTTATTCTTCCACCTGTCATTGTATTAATACCTGTGTTTACAAAATTTATATCCCAGTTCTCTAGATTTCTATATTTCAATAATTCTTTTTTAATTAGATTGCCTTTGAAACCTAAGCAAATTACAAATTTGTTAATTCCATAAAATGAATAAATTTTCATAATGTGCCAAATTATTGGTTTGGTGCCAATTTTAATTAAAGGTTTAGGCTTAAGCCTTGTTAGCTCAGCAAGTCTTGTACCTTTACCACCAGCAAGGATAACAGCAGTAATATCTTTAAAATCTTTCATCTAAAAACTACTATATACAAATATGTTTGATTTAAAGTAAATTAATTTGTTTCATTTCTTAGTTGTTCAATCTTAATTTTTTTTTGTAAACTTCTATTTTTGTCATACAAAAGATTGAACTTAATCTTATTATTAATCTTAACTATAATAGATTTAGCATATCTTACTTCTAAATTATCAGCAACTGCGCTTATGGGTCTTTTCGAAGGATTTAAATTAGTAATAATAATTTTTAATTTATCATTGACAATTTTACCCTTCCATCTTCTTGGTCTAAATGGACTTATTGGAGCTATAGATAATTTTTTTGAATTTAAACTTAAAATAGGACCATGTACAGAAAGGTTATAAGCAGTGCTACCAGCAGGCGTTGAAACGAGTACTCCATCAGAAACTAAATTTTTAATGACCTTTTTTGAACCATGTTTAATTGATAACGACGCAGCTTGTCTGCTTTGTCTCAATACAGAAACTTCATTAATAGCTAATGATTTTTTTAATTGATTATTTCTATTTTTTACAATCATTTCCAATGGAGAAATAGAAATCATGTTAGCTCTAGATAAATTTTTAATTATATTTTTGGATGAAAATTTATTCATTAGAAAACCATAATTTCCTGAATTAATTCCATAAAATTTTTTTTTAGAATTCTTATTTTTCTTTAACGTTTGGAGCATAAAACCATCTCCACCAATAACAATAACTAGATTATCTTGTTTAAATTTATTACTAATAATTTTTTTTGTTAAAATTTTTTTTATCTTTAACGATTTTTTGTTATTATCAGATATTACTTGTGGATTTTGCATTTAGTGGTGCCCTCGGCCAGACTCGAACTGGCACTCCGCAAGCGGCAAGGATTTTAAGTCCTTTGTGTCTACCAATTTCACCACGAGGGCATTAATGAATTTCATGAGTATTTATGCTAATATTTATAATTGAACAACCCTAATAAGTAAAATTTTTTAATTTTATCTTCCTCTGTCCAAGTCATGTCCAAGTTATCCTATAAAATCCCATTAGAACCATTATTTATATTTTTCGTAGATGGCTTTTTTATTTTTTTCAATTTCACTAAATATTTTTTTTATATTTGCTAAAGTCATATGACATTCTATAAATACTGTTCCCTCTGTTATTACCTCTCCTAGTTTGGCATTTGTTAAATCTCTAGTATTTGGATAGGTAAAATTAATACCGTTAGAATTAGCGAAAGCTCTTAGTGTTGAAGATTTGACTCCAAAATTAAAACTCTCAATTCCCTCTTTTTTTCCATAATTTGCAACAGCAACTCCAACTACATTTCCTTTTTTATTTATTATAGGACCTCCACTATTGCCTTGGTTCAAAGCAGCATCTGTTTGAAAATTAGAATAATTGTCTCCATAACCTGCTAAAGAAGAAACACTACCTTTGGAAATCTTTATTGCAGCACTAACTTCCTTTCCTAGAGGGAATCCAGCAATTATTACATCTTCTAATAATTTAGCATCACTTAATGAAACTGGATAAACAAATGATGAATATATCTTAGCTTTTAAAATAGCTAAATCGTTAGTTGGATCAGTAGCAAATATTCTTGCCTTAATTTTTTCACCTTTGTGAGACAATAAAACTGAATCACATCCACTTACAACATGTTCATTAGTTACAACAGTACCATTATTTCCTTGTTCTGTAATAAAACCAGAACCAGAGCTAAACGCATACAATTTGTTTTGCTCTAACTCAATTTGTTTTTCTTTTTTTAGTCTTTCTTTTTCTTCTTCCAATATTTTTCTTTCTTCATCTATTTTCTTTTTCTTTATTTCTAACTCTTTTTTTTCTTTAGCTATTTTTTCTTTTTCACTTTGTAGATCTAGTGGTAGTTCGTCTCGGTCACTTTTTTCAACAATTTGAGTATTTCCATTCTTTTTTACTTGAGCATAATATTTTACTTCAATATTCTTAAGTAAATCCTCAATTTCATATAACTTTGGTAGATATTTTTTTGCTTTTAAAACTTCTTCTTTAATTCTTGATTTGGATAATCCATCTTCAGAATAAAACTTCTTCTCATACTCATAAGCTGTCCAGTTACCCCTAGATCCATCATTTGTTTCATAAAGACCTATAATTGATTTTCCATTATTTTTTCTTTTATATATCCCATAATATTTCCTGTTATTTAGATCTCTTCTATCGATAAAAAATCTTCTTTCAGTGTACCACTGACCTTTCACATTTTCATAAATATACCATCCATTGCTTTTGCTTTCATTTGGTATAGATAATTTGTGGTAATAAGTATAATTCTCTGTGTACACAATATAGTAAGATCTAAGTCTTTTGTTCGTATTAGGATCACGTTTTTGGATACTTACCATTTTTCTCAAAACTTTATTTATTCCCTTATAATCTTGTTTAGTATGAATTGAGTATTTTGAGCCTTTATAATAAATGGTACCATGTTTCTTCCAATTGTTTTGAAATTTTAAAACTTCAGCTAAATTTTCAAATTTTGCAAATCCATTTGTAAAAGGAAAAAAAAGTAGAATAAAAACCAGAAAAAACTTTTTCATTATTTAGATTTTTTTTTCAAAAAGGATATTACAATTAAAATAACTCCTACAATGAATCCAATTTCACTCAGTAATGTAAAATTTCCAACACCGCCTAACAGAGCCATCTTAAAAGTATGACCTGTGCTTAACATAATATTAAGTGGATACATTATAGATATTACAAGAATAACAATCCCAATTGTTCTTAAATTTGTTGATTTCATAATAGTATAATAACATATTATCTAACTATGCTCTAGTTTGAGCTAATTCATTTAACTTAAATTTCTAACCTTAATTAAAAGCTAAATTAAAATTATGATATTTTATAGGATGTTAAGACTGCCTTTGACTACTATGGACTGACTTTAACTACTATCCCTCGGCTTTTAAGTCCTTAGTGTCTACCAATTTCACCACGAGGGCATTAATGAATTTCATGAGTGTTTATGCTAATATTTATAATTCAACAAGAGTAATAAGTAAATTTTTTTTACTCATCTTTTTTTATTTTAAGTCCTTTGTATCTATCAATTTCATCTTAAATATATATATTGAAGTACATATGAGATTTTTAACTCAATTAATTAAATATATTATAAAAAGAATAATTAAAATTTATGTACCTGACTTTCTATTTAAAAAAATACCTGACGAAATAATTATTGAACCTACAAATGTGTGTAATTTAAAATGTCCAGTTTGCCCAACTACTTATGGAATGGATAGAAAACTTGGATTTATGGAGTTTAGTGTATTTAAAAGTATAATTGATGATTTATATAAATATAAAAAAAAACCAATAATCTCCATGAATTTTGCGGGTGAACCAATGCTAAATAAGGGAATATATAAATTTGTTGATTATGCTCACAAAAATGGATTTAAGACTTTTATTAGCACTAATGTTACAGCTATTAATGAAATGAATTCAGAAAAACTTATTAAAGCTGGATTATCATCAATTCATCTTTGTGTGGATGGTTTTTCAAATGAGTCACATGATACTTACAGAATAGGATCAGATTTTAAACAGATAAAAAAAAATATCGAAACATTTTTAAGTGTAAAAAAAAAATACAATCCAAAAAAATTAGATATATCAATTCAAACTTTAATAACTTCACTTTCAATGAAAGAAAAAGAAGACATGATTGTTTGGGCTAAAGAAATAGGTGCAGATAGTATATATTTTAAATCATTAAGTATGGGATCTCACACAACAAAAGAAATTAAAAATAAATGGAGCTTTTTATTGCCAAAAGAAGATAAATTCAAAAGAAAGCAATTTAATTTTGATTATCCAATTTGCAATATTCCAAGGAATCAATCTGTAGTGTATTGGAATGGTAATCTTGGATTGTGTTGTATTGATTATAGTAATGATATTAAGATATCAAATATTAAAAAAGATGGTTATGTGAATACCTTATTTTCAAAAGATACAATTCAAAAAAGAAAAAAAGGTTTTAAAAAAAAATATGACTTATGTGTTGATTGTTCTCTTGGTAATGCAGATTATATGGGTGAAACTTATAAATTTAACCATATCAATAATGAAACAACTTATAGTTCAACTTAAATAAAGTTTTTTAATTTTAATAAGTTATGACCGTTCGTCCTTTTAGAAAAAATTTTAGTAATTTAAATAAAAAAGAATTAAAGAAATACTTATTTGATTTTTATCGTTTGTATAAAAATAGACCAATTAAGAATAATAAAGGGGGAATGTTTTTTGGTAATATGTTTGGTTTGTATTATTTTCTAAGAAAAATTAAACCAAAGTTTGTAATTGAATCTGGTGTCTTTAAAGGCCAAACTAGTTGGTTAATCGAAAAAGTTTTACCTAATTCAAAAATTTTATCAATAGATCCCGATCTTTCAAATCGAGAATATATTTCCAAGAAAATAGAATATTCAAATATAGATTTTAAAAATCAAAATTTTAAAAATATTCCAAAAAATTCACTAGTATTTTTTGATGATCATCAGAATCAAATTGAAAGATTGATGCAATGTAAATGGTATGGCATTAACAACGTAATATTTGATGATAATTATCCAGTTGGAAAGGGAGATTTATATACTTTAAAACACGCTTATCGACATAAAGGGTTTAATCATCATCTTACATTTAAAAGTATGATTAAATCCTTACTAATTTTTATTTCAATGATTCTAAAAAAAAAAATTTTAAAAAATTATTATTTTTCTAATGATATTTTAAAATCAAGACTTAGAGATCAAAAGCCTAATAAATTCGACTTTTATTATGTCAATAAGAATATCGATAAATATTTTGAATTTCCACCAATATTTAAGTTGAAAAGTAAAGTTAAAAAACTTGAGAAAACAGAAAGTCCAATTTTATCAAAAAATTACAAAAAATACTTTGATTTACCTAACACAGAACTTGACTCACACAGCTCAGTTACTTTTGTTAAAATAAAAAAAACAAAATAAACAATTTTTAATTAAAAATTATCGATCTTAAAATTTGAAAAATTATTTATTATCATTCATTAGAAATTGAGCTGCTACTTCAGAAGATTTAGAAATATTTGATAAAAAATTTTTCTTTAACACATCAGTTTTATGAATATTAAATTTATAATTTTTGATAGTATCTTCGCAAATAAGATTTAACTTGTTAATCTCTTTAATTGTAACAGACAAGGCAATTTCTTTTTTAAATTCACTTTCAAATGTGGAACTGCTAATAGAATGATAATTTTTATTATGAATTTTCTCTTTATAATCTATAAAAATTACAGGTCTATAAAATGCAAAAGAGAACTCAATTGATATTGCCGAGTTATCTGTAATAAGCAATGAAGCCTTTTCCATAGCCTGAACATTAGAGGGACTTAAATCTAGGATAAAATTTTCACTAGTTCCAAACTTATTTAAAATAAAAAGATATTGACTTTTATTTCTTTTTATTATCTCTGGATGGGGTCGAAAAATTACATTAAAACCTGATTTTATTAAATTATCAATTATTAAATCTGCATACTTATTAAACAAACTATCTTCGTCGTAATTCCAACTTGGGGCAAATAAAATACAATTTGTTTTAGCTATTGATTTGTTAGAGTTTTTTTCAAGATAATCTAAATAAAAATAACCAGTTTCGTAAATTTTTTTTTTTTTTAAATTGTTTATGTTTTCATTCTTTTTTATTTCATTAGTTTGAAATGCTCCAACAGAAAATATAATATCATAATTGTCAAAAGCTTTTGGAGTATAGATTTTATGTGTGCTGTGCATACAATGAAAAAAATAAACGTAATTCTCACAAAACAAAGATTTATTTAGATTATTTCCTAAATCTGTCATAGTCATAATCATATATTTACAGCTTAAAAAGTTGAAAATTACAGTTCTAAAAAATCCTTTTCCGATATAATAAACGTCATAATTATTTTTTTTAAAATCAAAATATTCATTTATATCTGATGTAATTAATGATGTTATATAAGGTTCCTTATTAAGATTATTAAGTAAATCTATGTAATTTAATTTATAATTATGAGACTCTGAAAAAAAAACAAAATCTCTTTTTTTTTTAAATTGGAAAAATAAAAAATTAAAAGAAGATCCTAACAAAATTATTAAACTTTGAATTTTTTGTAATAGCATCTAGAGAACTTAACAAATTTAGTTATATTGAAATGAAAAAAATTGCAAGAAATACTTCAATTTATATAAAGCTGAAAGTCTTTATATAGTTCCGTAAAAGCATTAAAAATAAAAGTATCAAAATAATCAATATTTATCTATAAACGAACTATCAAAGAAAAATCATTTAAAAAATAAATGAAACTAAAATCATATAATCGATATATTGAATTAATATTCGTATTAGCTGTAACAGTTATATTTATTAAATATCGCTCAAATGAAATTTCTTATGGATTGCCGTATTTTTGGAATAGAGATGAAATAGCTTTTCAAGGAAGTGTACTCTCATCTTTAAGTATTCTCACTGGTTATTTTGAAAAAAATTATAATCCTTTTTATACATCATTGTTCAATTTAATTATTATTTTAAAATCTATTTTCATCAATGAATTTTTAATCAACTCATTAAATTTTGCACAAATTAAATCAAAAATTTATTTTAACACAGAACTATTCGTTTATTATGGGAGACTAGGTAGTGTAATTACTGCGTCATCAACGATTTTTTGTTTATATTTAATTTTTAAAAAATTAAAGATTAACTCAATTATTTTAATTACTTTAATAACAACTTTTGCAACGTCACTAGTATTGCTGAGCGTTTCAACGATCTTCAGTAAAAACTCATCATATTTATTAATTTATTTAATACAATTGTATTATCTAATCAAATATCAAATAAAAATTGAAAAATTTAATTTTAAATCATACTTTATTTTTGGTATTCTTGCCTCTCTTGCTTGGGGGGTAAATTACTGGACTGCTTTTGTTTCTATCTATGCAGTATTTTCACTACATCTTATTAAATACAAATTATCAAAGATAAATTATCTTTTATTTTTTTTAATTATTTTTTTAATACTCGGACCTTTTATAAATTCATCATTTACAAATAAAGATGCGTTTTATTGGTTACTGACACGAGAAGGCAGTTTTTCAATGAGTTTATTTTTACAATCTGCCTTTAGCGATATTTTTGCAGGATTTAGAATGCTTTTCTTAACTGAAAAAAATTCTTTATTATTGATCTTTATTGCTCCTTTTTTTTTAATTAACAAATACGTTAAATTTAAAAAAGAATTCCTAATAATTTTTCTTTTAATTTTTGAACCAATAATTCTATTTGCAATAGCAGAAGATATTCTTCCTCAACTAAGATATTTTGCGGGTATTAACTCAGTGGTATTGATATTAATAGGAATAATTTTTAATGAATTTAATAAAAATAATTATAAATATTTTATTGTAATTTTTTTAATTTTTAATTTTTATGTAATTAATGATAATATTAAAAAATATAATGAAATTAAAAATATAGTTTCAAAAAACCACTCTTTTTTCAATTTTAACAAAAATATCAGTGTCAATAACTCGAAGGTACTTTACTTAGTTGATTTAAGTTTTCAAGAAAGTTTAAATCAAAATAAATATTATATAAAATTATATGATAATAATTTAATTAAAAAAGATGATTCGTCAAAAAAATTTAATAGTCATATCAAACAAAAAATTAAAAAAATCCAAAATACTAAGGAAATTATAATAAAAGATAAAAATCTTAAAGAAGATATAGTTTATTTTAATTATACAAATAATCAAATAGAAGACCTAAAATCATTTTTTGAGTTTTTAGAAAAAGATTTCGATTATGTTGTAATTGAAGAATCTACTCCATTTCATTTACATGATGGAAACAATCAAGCAAAAATAAAATCTTATGTAAAAGAAAATTATACTTTAAAAAAAGTTCTTTTTGATGAAGAAAAAATATATCTAAAAAGTCAGCAGGACGTTATAAATTATTACGCAAATACGATTAATCATTATAATTTTGTTGATAATGCAGATAATGATGATTTAGAACCAGTTTTTGGGTTAAATTATGGCTTATATAAACTTAAATAGAATTTTCCTAGATTTAGGTTCCTCGCAAACTTTTGGAAAGATATTTTTTATTTAAACCACAATCTTTGTATCCTCGTTTAACAATATTAAGATACCTTTCAGTTGGAAATCTAAATGCTGATTTATTTACCATAGTGTAGGTCATCACTTTTTTTCCATAATAAAAAAAATAATACTTTTTATAAAGTGAGGGAAAATCTTCATAAACATCAAGTTTTTTTTCATCACTTTTTGAAATTTCAAATAATCCACCAGGAACAATTGAATTTTTTTTAGGTTCAATATCAGCAGCTCTATACTTGCTTCTAAAGGTTAATTTAAAATCTTTTAAATTTATTTTTTTTAAAAAGATACTATCTTTACATCTACGTTTCATTTGAAAATGATGAAGATTACTTCCATAAGCAAAATACAGCATTATCTATCTACTACCTCAATTTTTTTTTCATTTACAAATTTTAAAATTTGAGAATAACAATTATCAATTTTATTTTGATTTTCTGATCTGATCACTATAGAAACTCCTAATTTTCCTGCATGAAAGAATGGATAACTTCCTATTTCTACATCTGTATTGTCATTTTGTACCTTTGTTAAAGAGTTAGCTATTTCACTTTCAACAGTTCTTAAACTGATTGTAAGACTTTTTATAGGCTCTCCCCCTACTATTCTGTTAGTCAAACCACCTAACATTGATTTTAAAATAGAAGGTACTCCTGGTAATGAAAATACATTTTCAACATTAAAACCTGGTGCGCCACTTGTTGGATTTAAAATTAATTTTGCATTCTCAGGCATCCATGCCATCTTTTGTCTACCTTCATTAAATTCACCAGGTTGGTAATAAGCTTCTAAAATTTTAAAAGCTTCTTTATGAACTTCGTATTTAATTCCAAATGCTTTTGAAACTGATTGAGCCGTAATATCATCATGAGTAGGACCAATACCACCAGTTGTAAAAACATAATCGTTTGTTGATCTAAGTAAATTTAAAGTATCAACAATAGTCTCCTCAACATCAGGAATTACTCTCACTTCTGCAATATTAACACCAATTGAATTTAGCCAAATTGCCAAGGTTGAGGTATTTGTGTCTTGAGTTCTGCCAGATAAAATTTCATTACCTATAATTAAAATTGATGCATTAAATTTTGCTTTTTTATCCATATGAAATATATAATTTAGTAATGGAATTTACCAAGTCTTTAATAAAAGGCAAACTAATCAAACGTTATAAAAGGTTTTTTACTGACGTTAAACTTGATAAAGAAATTGTCACAGCTCATTGTCCTAACACGGGATCAATGAAAGGTTTATTAGATGAAGGTAATACAGTTTATTTGCTTGCTAATAATGATCCAAAACGAAAGCTTAAATATGGATTGGAGATTATTAAATCTAGAAAAAATTTAGTTGGGGTAAATACTCATATGGCAAATAAAATAGTTGAGCATGGTCTCAGAAATAATCTGGTAAATGAACTCAAGAATAATGACATTATTAAACCCGAGGTTTTTTTTAATAAAGTAACAAGATTTGATTTTTTATTAGAAAAAAAAGATCAAAAAATTTTTGTTGAGGTTAAAAATGTTACTTTATTTAGAAATGAGGATACTGCTGAATTTCCTGATGCACCAACAGCAAGAGGAATTAAGCATTTATTAACCCTTATTGATGCCATAAAAAAAAGTTATAAAACATACTTAATATTTTTAGTTCAAATCCAAAATATGAAATATTTTAAAATAGCTAAAGATATAGATGAAGAATATTATAAGAATTATTTAATAGCTAAAAAAGCTGGTGTAAATTTTTTAGCATATAGATGTAATATAAGTTCTAAAAAAATTTTTATAGATAAAAAATTAAAAATTATAGATGACTGATTACAAAGAAAAATTTGAAAAAATGAAAATTGCAGGCAACTTGGCTGCAAGAACTTTAGATATGTTAACTGAAAATATTAAAGAAGGTATATCCACTGATCATATCGATAAACTCGGATATGAATTTATTAGAGACAATGGTGGCTACTCAGCTCCTTTGTATTATAGAGGCTTTACAAAATCTTTATGCACATCTTTAAATCATGTAATATGTCATGGAATACCTTCAGATAGAATTTTACAAGAAGGTGACGCTGTAAACGTTGATGTTACAGCAATTGTTGATGAACATTATGGTGATACAAGCAGAATGTTTTGTATTGGAAAAACCCCAGTAAAGTTAAACAATCTTATAGATGCTACTTATGAGTCTATGATGAGAGCAATTAAAATTTTAAAACCTGGAATTAAATTGGGAGATATTGGTTATGAAATTCAATCTTTTGTAGAAGAAAAAGGATTTTCAGTTGTCAGAGATTTTTGTGGTCACGGAATAAGTACAACATTTCATGAGCCACCAAATATTTTACACTATGGTAAAAAAAATACAGGTATGGAATTAATACCTGGTATGACATTTACGATAGAACCAATGATAAACGCAGGTAAATACGATGTAAAAATGTTGAATGATGGATGGACAGCTGTTACAAAGGATAAATCTTTATCTGCACAATTTGAACATACGTTAGGAATTACTGAAAATGGTTATGAAATCTTTACAGAATCTGCTAAAGGTTATTCAAAGCCTCCATACTTATAATTAATGATTAAAAGATACTCGCGAAAAGAATTAACTGATATTTGGTCAGAAGAAAATAAATATAAAATCTGGTTAGATGTTGAAGTTGCAGCTGCGGAAGCAATGGAAAAACTTGGTCAAATTCCAAAAGGTGTTTCTTCAGTTGTAAGAAAAAAAGCTAGAATTAATGTAAGCAGAATTCACAAAATAGAATCTGAGGTAAAACATGACGTAATAGCATTTCTTACTTCTGTAACTGAAAAAGCTGGAATTAAAGCACGATACCTTCACCAAGGAATGACATCATCAGATGTTTTAGATACTAGTTTTAATATTCAATTGGTACAATCAGGTAAAATCATTTTAAAAGATATAGATCAAATTTTAAAAGTTTTAAAAAAACAAGCCAAAAAATATAAATTTACGCCGTGCATGGGAAGAAGCCATGGTATCCATGCAGAACCAATTACTTTTGGCTTAAAATTAGCTTCTTTTTATGAAGAATTTAAAAGAAATAGAAAAAGACTAAAAGATGCTATTGATGAAGTTTCAACATGTGCAATTTCTGGCGCTGTTGGAACATTTGCCAACATTAATCCAAGTGTTGAAAAACATGTCGCAAAAAAATTAGCTCTGAAAGTTGAACCAATATCAACACAGGTAATTCCAAGAGATAGACATGCATTTTATTTTTCAGTTTTAGGAATTATTGCGGGTTCAATAGAGAGAGTAGCAATTGAAATTAGGCATTTGCAAAGAACAGAAGTTTATGAACTTCAAGAATATTTCTCAAAAAATCAAAAAGGCTCTTCTGCGATGCCTCATAAAAAAAATCCTATCTTAAGTGAGAATCTTACCGGTTTAGCTAGAATGGTTAGAAGTGCGGTAATACCAGCACTTGAAAATATAGCGCTTTGGCATGAAAGAGATATTTCTCATTCAAGTGTTGAAAGAAATATCGGACCAGATGCTAATATAACAACTAATTTTGCATTAGTTAGACTTACAAATATTTTAGATAATATGATTGTTTACCCTAAAAAAATGCTTGAAAACTTAAATTTAACAAAAGGTTTGATTTTTTCTCAAGAAGTTATGTTGGAATTAACTAAAACAGGATTAAGCAGAGAAAAATCTTATAGATTAGTTCAATCTTATGCAAAAAAATGTTTTGCAAAAAATTTAAACTTAATTGACGTCATTTCATCTGATAAATTTATAATGAGTAAAATTTCCCCAAAAAAACTAAAATCTATATTTAATTATTCTAAACACTTTAAAAATGTAAATTTTATCTTTAGGAGAGTTTTTAAATAATGAAAAAAGGTAAAAAATTATACGAAGGCAAAGCTAAAATCATTTATGCAACAAATGATAAAAACTTAGTTATCCAATATTTTAAAGATGATGCTACTGCATTTAATAATCAAAAAAAAACTACCATTGAAGGTAAAGGTGTTCTAAATAACAGAATATCAGAACATATACTCTCTAACCTCTCTCAAATAGGAATTCAAAATCATTTAGTAAAAAGATTAAATATGCGTGAGCAAATTATAAAGCTTGTAGAAATAATTCCGATCGAATTCATTGTGAGAAATGTTGCAACAGGCTCAATTACTAAAAGATTGGGTATTGAGGACGGTACTGTTTTGAAAGAGCCTCTAATTGAATACTGCTTGAAAGATGACAAGCTTGGAGATCCATTAATATCTGAAGAACATATTTTAGCTTTTGATTGGGCATCAAAAACTGAAATAGATAAAGTTAAAAAAATCATTTTAAGAATTAATGATTTTATGATTGGAATGTTTAGAGGTGTTGGGATTAAACTTATAGATTTTAAATTAGAATTTGGAAGAATTAAAATTGATGGAAAAAATGAAGTTATTTTAGCAGATGAAATTAGTCCTGATACATGCAGATTATGGGACAGTATTACAGAAAAAAAACTAGATAAAGATCGATTTAGAAAAGATCTGGGTGATTTAATTCCAGCCTATACTGAAGTTGCAAAAAGATTAGGTATACTTCATGAACAATCTAATGTTTCAGCAGTAAATGTAACTAAATTATCTTCGGTTAAAAGAAGGAAAAAATGAAAATTTCAGTAATCATAACTTTAAAAAAAGATGTACTTGATCCACAAGGAAAAGTTATTCATCAAACTCTAGATGGAATGGGTTTTGAAGATGTTAACGAAGTTAGACAAGGCAAATATTTTGAAATAGACACTAAAGAAACTGATAACGACAAAGCAAAAGCTAAAGTTGAAGAGATGTGTAAAAAACTTTTGGCAAATCTTGTAATTGAAAATTATAAAATTATTGATCCAAAGTAATTAATGAAATCATCAGTTATTACTTTTCCTGGTTCAAATTGTGATAGAGACATGGATGTTGCTTTAAAGAAGTTTGGATTTAAAAATAAAATGGTTTGGCATGCTGATGCTGAATTACCAAAAAGTGATTTGGTTGTACTGCCAGGTGGTTTTTCATATGGGGACTACTTAAGATGTGGAAGTATGGCATCTAAATCAAAAATAATGCAATCTGTAATTAATTTTTCAAATTCAGGGGGCATGGTTATGGGTATCTGCAATGGATTTCAAATATTGGTAGAAACCGGTTTGGTTCCGGGTGTTTTGCTTAGAAATAAATATTTAGAATTTATCTGTAAAAACGTTTTTGTAAAAATTAACGATAAAAAAAATAAATATTTTAAAAATGTATATAACGAAGTTTTAGAATTTCATATAGCTCATAATGAGGGAAATTATTTTTGTACCAATGATCAATTAAAAGAAATTGAGGACAATAATCAAATAGCTATTAACTATTGTGATGAAAATGGAAAAATAGAAGATCAATTTAATCCTAATGGATCCATAAAAAATATTGCTGGTATATTTAATAAAAAAAAAAATGTTCTAGGAATGATGCCCCATCCTGAAAGAATGATTGATACATCTTTATCTGGTGAGGATGGGTCGTTATTTTTTAAAAACTTAATTAACAACTTAAAATGATTGTAAACGAAAAAGTAGCAGTTGATCACGGTTTAAAGAAAGATGAATATGCTAAAATTTGCGAACTATTAAAGAGAACACCCAATATCACAGAGCTAGGAATTTTTTCTGCAATGTGGAATGAACATTGTTCTTATAAATCATCAAGATTACATTTAAAGAAGCTACCTACTAAAGGAAAGAAAGTTATTCAAGGTCCTGGAGAAAATGCTGGAGTTATTGATATTGAGGATAACGATGCAATAGTTTTTAAAATAGAAAGCCATAATCACCCTTCATTTATTGAGCCATACCAAGGTGCTGCAACTGGTGTTGGGGGTATAATGCGTGATGTTTTTACAATGGGTGCAAGACCAATAGCTAACTTGAACTCAATACATTTTGGATCACCACAACATAAAAAAACAAAAAATTTATTAAGAGGCGTTGTTCATGGCATAGGTGGTTATGGAAACTGTATGGGTGTTCCTACAATCGCTGGCCAAACAAGTTTTGATAACTCTTATAATGGAAATATTTTGGTTAATGCTATGACATTAGGATTAGTCAAAAAAGATAAGATTTTTTATTCTAAAGCAGCTGGTTTAAATAAGCCTGTAATTTATGTTGGTTCTAAAACCGGAAGAGATGGAATACATGGTGCTAGTATGGCATCAGCTAGTTTTGATGAAAAAATTGAGGAAAAAAAACCTACAGTTCAAGTTGGAGATCCATTTACTGAAAAACTTTTACTTGAAGCATGTTTAGAGCTAATGGCTGGAGACTCTATTATAGCCATTCAAGATATGGGCGCTGCTGGATTAACTTCTTCAAGTATAGAAATGGCGTCAAAAGGAAACCTTGGTATTGAAATTAATTTAAACAAAGTGCCTTGTAGAGAAGCCAAAATGACACCTTATGAAATTATGCTCTCAGAGAGCCAAGAAAGAATGTTGATTATTTTAGAAAACGGTAAAGAAGAACTAGCACAAAAAATATTTGAAAAATGGAACTTAGATTTTGCAGTGATTGGAAAAACTACTAAGTCAAAAAAAATAGAACTTTATTTTGATGAAAAAAAAGTTGCAGACATTCCAGTTAATACTTTGGTTGAAAACTCTCCTATGTATGATCGTAAATGGAAAAAAAACAAAACTTCCTAAAAAGAATAAAATTAAAAAAGAAGACATTAAACATTTAAAAATTATTGATACTTTAAAGAAAATTTTAGCCAATCCAAATATATGTAGCAAAGAATGGATTTGGCAACAGTATGACCATACGGTCATGGGAGATACAATACAAAAACCTGGTGGGGATGCTGGTGTTGTAAGAGTTCATGGTACAGATAAAGCTGTAGCTGCCTCTGTAGACTCTTCTGCAGTTTATTGTTGGGCGCATCCTTTAACTGGTGGAAAGCAAGTAGTTTGTGAAAGTTTTAGAAATCTTATATCTGTTGGTGCAAAACCAATTGCTATAACCAATTGTTTAAATTTTGGTAGTCCTGAAAATGAAGAAAACATGGGTGAGTTTGTTGAATGTGTTCAAGGTATTGGTGAAGCGAGCGAATATTTAAAATTCCCAGTAGTTTCTGGAAATGTATCTTTCTACAACCAAACAAAAGAGGAAGGGATAAAACCAACGCCTGCAATTGGTGGAGTTGGGTTAATCAAGGATTATAATAATATGATCACCATGGAATTTAAAGAAGTTGATAATTTAGTTTTAGTGATCGGAAAAACTGAAGGACATATTGATCAAACTTTATTTGCAAGAACTATTTTAGATGAAAAAAATGGACCCCCGCCTGAAGTAAATTTATTTAATGAAAAAAATAATGGAGAAACTTTACTCAAATTAATTGACTATAATTTAATTAAAAGTGCTCATGATGTTTCTTTAGGAGGCATAATTACTGCAGTAGCGAAAATGTGTATTAAAGGAAAAAAAGGAATAAAAATTAAAAAACCTAAATATCTAATTAATGAAATAGAATACTTTTTTGCCGAAGATCAAGGTAGATATATTATAGAAATAAACAAAAAAGATTTTAAAAAAGTAGCTGATATATTGAATAAAAATGCAGTTCATTTTGATGAACTTGGTACAATTACTGAAAATGAACTATATATTAATGATAAGACAAAAGTTACAATTGACGAATTATCAACTTCAAATAAAAGTTGGTTAAATAACTATATGAGCAAATAATGGCAATGGATTTAAAAGATATTGAGAATTTTATAAAGGAGGCAATACCTGATGCAGTTGTTGAAATACAAGATTTGGCAGGTGATGGAAATCATTATTCAGCTACTATTACCTCATCTCAATTTTCTGGAAAAAGTAAAATTGAGCAACATAAAATGGTATACAACTCATTAAAAGGTAGAATGGGCAATGAACTACATGCATTAGCAATCAAAACAAAGGAGAGTTAAATGGATCAACAAACAAATGATTTAATAAAAAATGAAATTGAAAACAACGAAGTATGTTTGTTTATGAAGGGCACACCTGACGCTCCACAATGTGGATTTTCGATGGCTACTTCAAATATTTTAAAAATACTAGAAGTAAATTTTAAAGGAATAAATGTTTTAGAAAATCAAAATTTAAGAGAAGGTATTAAAATTTTTAGTGATTGGCCAACCATCCCACAACTTTATGTTAAAAATGAATTTATAGGTGGATGTGACATTGTTAAAGAAATGTATGAAAGTGGTGAATTGACAAAACTTTTTGAAAGTAAAAAAATAAATTTTAAGGCTAAAAGCTAATTATCTAGAATAATATTCAATTACTAGATTAGGCTCCATAACAATTGGATATGGAACTTCCTCAAACTTTGGAACTCTAACAAACTTTAGTTTTTTGTTTTTTTCATCCATCTGAATATATTCTGGAGTTTCTCTTTCCTTGTTTGCAAGAGCAATATCAATTATTGCAAGTTGTTTAGATTTATCTCTTATCTCAATTGTATCTTCTTCTTTAACTAAATAGCTTCCAATATTCACTTTTTTACCATTTACTTTTACATGGCCATGATTAATTAATTGTCTAGCTGAAAAAATTGTTGTTGCAAGTTTTGCTCTATAAATCACAGCATCTAATCTTCTTTCAAGAAGACCGATTAAATTTTCACCAGTATCACCTTTAAGCATTACCGCTTTTTTATAAATATTTCTAAATTGTCTCTCGTTAATATTGCCATAATAGGCTTTTAATTTTTGTTTAGCCTGAAGCTGTATTCCATAATCAGATAGCTTTGATGTTTTTGTCTGACCATGTTGCCCTGGTCCATAAGCCCTAGTGTTGAAAGGACTTTTGGGTCTTCCCCAAAGGTTAACTTTTAATCTTCTGTCTACTTTATGTTTAGAGTTTAATCTTTTTGTCATTTGATAGTGGGCTTTATAAACTTACTCATCATTTTGTCAATCAACGTTTTTTACCTAAACTTGCAAATACCCCAGATAAAATACGTGTTTCTTTGGTTGATA
>CACKZG010000002.1 GCA_902604545.1 uncultured Pelagibacteraceae bacterium | reverse complement strand
TAAAACACAAAAAGGTTTTAGAGTTTTTAAATAAATCTGAAATAGCAGTTGTTCCTTCAAGATGGGAAGAGCCTTTTGGTAGAACAGCTTTAGAATCTTCATCCAGGGCATGTGCTACAATTATTTCAAATAGAGGTGGATTACCTGAAACTACAGATCATTGTGTTATTTTAAAAAAATTAAATTCTTACGAATTATATTTAAAAATCAAAAAGTTAATTAAAAATGAGAAGTATAGAAAAAAAATTCAACATGATGGTTTCAAAAAAGTTAAACATCAAATAAAAGAAAATTCAAAATTAATCGATAAGATTAGAGAAAACTGTGTTCAAAAGTTCAACCTTAATTTTATTAGAAATAAACTTAGAATTATTAATATTTACAATACAGGTCAAAAATTAAATCATAGATTATATAATATTTCACTTGGCAAAAAATTTACTAATGGATTTATAAGAAATGGCCATGATGTGTTAGAAATTAGTGACAGGGATTTTGTTAGACAAAATAGAAACTTTTCATTTAAGAACAGTTCAACAAAATTTCAAGAATTTTTAATTGAAACTTTTAAAAATTACAATCCAGACTTTTTATTTTTTGGTCACACTAAAAATATAGATTTAGGAACAATAGATAAGTTTAGGACAATTAATAAGAATCTAATTGTCTCACAGTGGAATGAAGATCCTATTATGCCTAGTTTGGATTATTCGAAAACAAATATTAAAAATATATCCTATTATGCAAATCTTGTTGATCATAACTTTATAACAACAGACCCAAGTATATTTAAAAAACAAAATTCAAAAGTTAAAAATTTACATTTTTTCTTTGTACCAGTGGACAGTAATATTGAATGTTTTAATGTTTATAAATTGAATCCAACTAGAGATATATTTTACGCGATGAGTCATGGTGTAAACAGAGCAAAACTTAAAAAAGGGAAGACAGATAGCAGAATTAATTTTTTGAATAATTTAATAAAAAAAATTGATGATATTAATTACGATTTTTATGGTTTTGCTAACAAAGAGCCCATATGGGGTGACAATTTTTATAAAGCACTGGTAAACTCTAAAATGGGACTGAATCTTAGTAGGGGATTGCCTACGAAATATTATTCTAGCAATAGAATAGCTTCATTAATGGGCAATGGTCTTTTAACATTTATAGATAAAAAAACACAAATGAATGATTTTTTTAATAATAATGAAATTATTTTCTATAATGGAATTAATGATTTATCTGAAAAAATAAAATTTTATAAAAAAAATGAAAAATCAAGAATAAAAATTGCAAGAAATGGGAAAAAAAAATATTTTAAGTTATTTAATGAATTAAAAACCACTAAATATATTATCGATAAATCTTTAGGTAATAAAACAATATTATATTGATGAAAATATCAATATTGATACCAACATTTAATAATTTATCTTATTTAAAATTTTTTCTTAATTCTTTAAAAAAAAACTCATTGTTTGAACATGAGATTGTTATTCATGTTAACGATGGCTCAGATGGCACCTTAGAATATATCACAAAAAATAATTTCAAATTCACTCACAGCAATGAAAATCTAGGATTGTGCAGTTCAATGAATAATGCTTATAAATTAAGTACTTCAGATTTTTTATTATATGCTCATGATGATATGTATTTTTGTAAAAAGTGGGACAAATATCTAATTGATGAAATTAATAAGCAAAAAAATAATTTTTATTATTTATCTGGTACAAATGTATCTACAAGATTTGGTCTAATAAATTACAATTGTGGAGATACTTTAGAAAATTTTGATGAAAATAAATTTTTAAAATTTTGTATTGATGACAATACACCAGATTTGCAAAGTTCCCATTGGGCACCTCATTTAATTCACAGAGAATTATGGGATAAAATTGGTGGATTTAGTGAAGAATTCAATCCAGGAGATGGATCAGATCCTGATTTTTGTATGAAGTTATGGTTGGAAAATGTAAGAATTTTTAAGGGTATATCAAAATTTAAAGTATATCACTTTAACTCTTTAACAACTAGAAATAATAAAGTTAAACTGAATAATGGTACTAAAATATTTTTATTGAAATATGGTTTTAATCCTAAATTTTTCAGAAAATATTATTTAAAAGGAAATAATTCAATTATTCCTTACAATGGTATGTTGGCGGAACCAAAATATAATATTTCTATGTTTATTGAATTGGTAATAAATAAATTAAAATATTTATATTATAAATTTAAATTTTAATTTTATCTAATGCATTATTTTTGAATATATTTGCTTCTCTAATATATCTTCTAACCATTTGTGTTGTTTTATGACCTGTCATAGCCATTATGCTTCGCTCATCAGCTCCTGAATCTGCAGCTACTGTTGCAAAACCCGATCTTAAACTATGACCTGCAAAATTTTTGTTTTCGATACCTGCTAACTTCAAATATTCTTTCATTAATAAAACTACAGATTGGTCAGTTAATCTTTTGTCTGATAATGATGAACCTTTAGAAAATCTTCTAAAAATAGGTCCAGACTTAATTTTTGAAATTTCTAACCATTTTTTTAGATTTGTAACAGGACAGTAAATTTTATTATCGAAGTAGGGTAGTCCTTTAATCATTCCTTCTCCGAATTGGTCAGTTTTTGATCTCTTAATAGTGATTTTTAGACCTTCATGAACAAATTCTAAATCCTCATGATCAATTGAAATGAGTTCGGTTCTTCTAAAGCCTCCTCCAAACCCAATTAAGATTATTGATTTGTCTCTAAGTTTTTTTATTTCCTCAGTTTTTTGTTCATTAATTACATTAATAATTAATTTTAAATGATTGATTAATAGTGGTTTTTTACCTTTCTGTATACTTCCTTTGACCCTTCTTATTCCCATTAAATTTTCAACAATGATTGGATGTTTGGTGTCTAGATAATGCCCTTTTAGCCTATGAACCATGCTTATTGATACCAATCTTCTTCGTAAAGTGCTTATTTTTGAGTTTTTAGAGATATGGGTTAAATATAAGGAAACTATTTTTGGTTCTGTTGGTAATGGATTTAACCCATGCTTTGTACAAAAAGCTCCGAAATCTTTAAAGTCAGATTTATATGCTCTCAAAGTATTAATTGACTTAGAATTTTTAAGGTTATTTAGAGTTGCCTCATGAAGCAATTTTAGATCTGTTGTCAGTTGATTCATATAATTACTATTGATAACAATTAATTATCATTAGTAATATACTAATAGATTTTCAATGTCAAATAAAATAATAACGAATTATGTCTATAGGATTTTGGCAATTGGGAATTTTAGTACTTCTATTCTTTCCATCATTAATTGCTTTAGTATTATGTTTGATATTAATTAAGAAAAAAAATTATAAGAAACTTCCTAAAAATAAGATTTATGCTGGTTTTTGGCATCGTTTTTTAGCTTATTTGATTGATTTTATAATTTTAGCAATAATTTATTTTGTATTAGCGCTAATACCTGTAATTGGTTGGATTATTGGAATTTTTTTTGGATGGCTGTATTTTGCAATTCAGCACTCATCCTCGAAAAAATCCACGTTTGGAATGAGAGTTTTAGATATTACAATTACTGATGAAAATCATGATAAAATTGGCTTCTGGAGAGCTACTGGTAACTATCTTCTTGTAGGAATTTCAGCGATTATATTTTTAATTGGCCTATTCATGATAGGATTTACTTCAAAAAAACAAGGATTGCATAATATTATTTCAAGAACCATTCACTTAAAAGACAAATAATGAGCTTAATTGAAGGTCAAATTGAACCAATATATTTCCTTATTACCTCTATTGGATTTGTAATATTGAGCTTTATTCATTATAAAAAAAAAGGAAAAACACTAGAAACGGTTTATCTATCTATTTTAGCTGTTTTTTTTATAGCAAGCTTTATTATTTTAAATTTTTATTAATGAAAGGCACTAAATTTCAATTAAAAGTCTGGAAATACCTTAAAACTATACCAAAAGGCACTATTAAAACCTATAAACAAGTAGCAATTGCTATAAAAAGCCCTAAATCGGCCAGAGCTGTGGCTAATGCATGTGGAAAAAACCCTTATGCCCCCAAAATACCCTGTCATAGAGTAATTCGGTCCGATGGAGGCCTTGGTGGATACTCAGGGAGAGGTGGAATTAAGACAAAGCTGCGCTTATTGAGATCAGAAAAAATTGATATTTAGTGGCTTTTTTGGCCTATTTTATGGTCAAAAACACTTGTAAAATCAACGTTTTTTCAATATTTAAGCTTTTTTTAACATGAATAGTAATATTCACCCATCAGTTGCACTATATATCGAGATATATCAAAATAAAGTACCTCTATGGCCGTTTAAAACATATATTCTATAACTGCATTGCTCTACTTTTCAATGATACCAGGGCTAAATTTAGTGTCAAATTTCTTAGAATTTTTAAAAATTTTTGTTCCCCTAGCCACTTATTAAAATGAGAATTTTGAATTTTGTGTTTAATTAGCTAATAAAACCATTGATATTAAACACTTTTAAGTATTATGGTTTATTTTCTTTATTAAGATTTCTATTTTTGCCTTTATCTATTTAAAATAATTGTTATTAATTGGTTAATTTGTATTGATTTATGTATATATATAATATTAAAAAACATAATAATTACAATAGTTTAAAAATGTATATTAAAGTATCAGATTATATATTAGTAACTTTTTATTTACTATTAATTAGAACTAGTAAGCAAGTATTCTCTTCTAGAAATATATAGACCACTCAGAACAATTATAAATAAACCTAAATAAGTCCAGTTATCAGGCAATTCATGAAAGAAATAATAACTAATTAGTATATTTGTAATTATCTCTGTATAGCCTAAAGGAGCTAATTTAGAGGCATCAGCGTATTTGAGTGATAATATAAGGAAAAGATGCGCTACAGAGGCTATAAGGCCGATTAAAGCCATTAAAATCCACTGATTTGACGTAGGATTAACCCAAACTGAGGGCATAAATAGGCTAATTATTATGGTTCCTATTAAACCCGATAGTAAAAGGGTTAAAAGAGGGTTATCAGAGGTACTAAGCTTCCTCGTGATAATAAGATAAAACCCATAGCAAATTCCATTACCTAAAGCAGCCATGGTAGCCAAGTTAAGCTCAATAAAACCAGGTCTGATTACAATTAAAGTTCCAATAAATCCTAATGATACAGCAGTCCACCTCTTCACCCCTACTTTCTCATTTAAAAAAAATGGAGATAAAGCTGTAACACAAATTGGAGCAACAAAAGCTAAGGTTAAGGCTTTAGGAAGTGAAATTTCCGATATTGCATAAAAGAATAAATAAGTAGAAAAAACAAAAATTAATCCTCTAATTAATTGAAGGGCTGGTTTTTTCGTCCAAACTAATGAATGCCTATAAAAGACAAGCATTAGGGATAATGTAAAGACTACAGTAAAAAAATATCTTGCCCACGTTATCTGCAAAACATCCATAGATGAGCTTAAATATTTAGCAAAAGCATCCATTACAGGAACAATCATCCAAGCAGATGCATTTAAAATTATAGCCTTCATAAAAGAAGGATATCTCTTAATAGAAGTATTTTAAAGCAAAGAATAATGTAATTGGAATAGTGAATAAGGACATGATTGTAGATACTACAATTGTGCTAGATATATTGTCTACAATTTCTTTTGGAGAATAAATGTGAGCGATCAAATAACACAAGATTGCACTAGGCATACAAGACTGAATTAACAAAACACCAGCTGGTATGCCAGATAAATTAAAAAATTTTATAACAGCAAATCCTATAATAGGACCTAATATTACCCTTCCGAAAGAAGTAATTAATGCATCTTTAAAAGAAAAAACTTTCATTTGTGTAAGAGCAACACCTAGCGACATAAGGATCATTACAATCATTCCGTAAGCTAAAAGCATTACAGTATTTAATACAAATTGAGGAAATGGAATTTCAAAATACAAAAAGAGTACTGTTATTAAAATTGCGTAAAATGATGGACTTTTTAATATTGTTTTAAAATCAAAGGCTCTTTTTGCTAAAAAAATATTTAAAGTAAAGTGGAGTAAAACAATAAGAGATGAAATTGCAGCTGCTATACCCATTCCTAATTCACCATAGGCAAATAAACAAATCGGAATACCCATATTTCCAGTATTTGGTAAGATAAAAGTTGGTAATTCACGAATATAATCTTTCTTCATAAGAACAAGAAAAATTAAACCTACAATCCCAAATAATGTTAATAAGATAATTGCGTAACCAAAATATTCACTAAATAACTCAAAAGTTACTCCACCTGCAGTAATAGCAAAAATAACGAGAGCTGGAGTTCCAAAATTACCAGCGTATGTAGTTATAAATGATGTATCAAAATCGGGATTTTTTTTACCCAAATGATATCCAAGACCTACTATTAGGAATACTGGAAATAAAACTTCAAAAAGCTTTAAATATATTTCCATTAACCAAGCAATCTAATTAATGTTGGTGTTTTTAAAATATTTTTATTTTTTTTGAAAATAGACAAACAATTATAAATATTTATATCAGTTGTTTTATGCGTAATAATAACAATTGTTGCTTTATTATTTTTTTTATCAGGTGTCTGGATTAACCTTTTAACTGAAATTTTATATTTAGCTAAACGATTAGTTATTTCAGATAACACACCAGGCTTATCTTTTACTTCGAATCTCAAATATAATGAATTAAAATAATTGTTTACATTATATGGTTTTAAAGATTTAAGCTTAGAAACACTAACACCCAAAGGTTTTTTTATATTCCCACGCAAAATTGATAATAAATCAGAAAGTAATGATGAAGAAGTAGGGCCTGGACCAGCTCCCTCCCCTTGTAAAATACTTTCTCCAACAGGTTTACCTTGAAGAATAACCGCATTCATTACACCGTTCACATTACCAATATAGGATTTTTTACTAACTAAACATGGATGGACGGTTTCAAAAAGATAATTATTCTTTAACTCTGAAATTCCCAGTAGTTTTATTCTTAAATCTAATTGATTTGCAATTTTAATATCTTTTAATTCAATTTTTTCTATTCCTTCCATTAAACATTTATGTTTAGAAATTTTACTATTAAAGGCTAAAGCAGACAAAATTCTAACTTTTGCAAAAGCATCAAAACCATTTAAGTCTAATTTTGGATTACCAGGTTCGGCATAACCAAGTATCTGTGCTTTTTTTAAAACATCTGCAAAATTTTCATCTGAATTTTCCATTTCGGATAGTATGTAATTTGAAGTACCGTTTAAAATTCCATAAACTTTTGATATTTTGTTTGTTGCCAAACCTTCTTTAATAGATTTTAATATTGGGATACCACCAGCAACTGATGCTTCAAATTCCAAATTAACTTTATTTTTTTCTGCAAGTTTTGCTAACTCATTACCATGCTTTGAGATTAAAGCTTTATTGGGTGTAATAACATGGATTTTACTTTTTAAAGCAGTTTCCACAACTTTTTTAGAAATACCATCTGATAAACCTATGGCTTCAAATAATATATCAATATTATTTTTCTTAAAAATTTCTAAAGGATTTTTGTAAAATATTTTTTTATTAACTTTGAATTTTCTTTTTTTATTAATATTTCTAGCAGAAACAGCCACCACATTAATTTTCTTACCTGTTTTAAGCTCTATATCTTTCTTTTTTGTATTTAGTTCATTTAGCAAATAATTGCCAACCTGACCAAGTCCTACTACTGCAATATTAATTAATTTACTCATTTGCTTATATCTGGATATTTACTTTTTTTTGTATAGTCATCTATATAAATCTCATATTCCTCAAATGTCATTGACGTTATATCATCTGCTTTTTTTAATATTTTATTTAAATTTTTTTGATTAGTTTCAGTTTCAATAGAATTTTCTGTCCAATACTGAGAATCTTTATTTAAAGAACAATTGGATAATATTAATGAAAAAAAAATTATTAAAAAATTTCTCATTTTAATCCAGTCTTTTCAGGAAAATTAAATTTATTATTTAAGTTTTGTACAGCTTGACCAGCTCCACCCTTAATCAAATTATCAATAGCAGATAGAATGATTATTTTATTAGTATATTTAGATTTGCACACAGAAATATAACAGTTATTAGTATTTATTACTTCATTGGTGCTTAGCAATGAGTCAGACTTTAATACTTTTACAAAACTCTCATTTTTATAAAAATTAGTTAATGTTTTTAATACTTTAGCTTGTGAAATATTATTTTCTAAATCAACATATATAGTACTCAAAATACCTCTGAACATTGGTGATAAGTGAGGAGTAAAACTAAATTGAAATTTTTTCTTAGTAAATTTTCTTAACATTTGATCAATTTCAGAATTGTGACGATGATAACCAACCCCATATGCACTTAAAGATTCATATAGATTTTTATCTTTATACTTTTTGTGAACTCCTCTACCAGCGCCTGAATATCCAGATTTTGAATCAATTATTATATTATTTAATTTAATTAAATTTTTCTTAAATAAAGGAAATAGAGGAAGCAATATTGATGTTGGATAACATCCTGGACATGAAATAATATTATAATTTTTAATCTCTTTTCTATTAATTTCAGGAAGTAAATAGATACTTTTTTTTATTAAATAAGTTGCTCGATGTTTTTGTTTATACCACTTTAAAAAATCAGAAGCTTTTTCTAATCTAAAATCTGCAGCAAGATCGATTAGAGTATGATTTTTGCTTAAATGTTTAGATATATCCTGTGCTTCTCCATTTGGAAGTGCTGTAAAAATAACATGAACGTCTTTTAATAATTTTTTATTAAATTTTAAAATTTTTGGTAATTTATATTTAGATAAAGATTTATCATAAAATTTAACGTATTTACCAACAGAAGAGTTTCCACAAAGGTATTTAATATTAATATATTTGTGTTTAACTAATAATTTAATTAATTGAACACCAATGTATCCAGTTGATCCAGCAACTAATGCGTTAAGCTTAGGCATTTTTTATTATAACAGTTAAAAATTAAAAAAAAATTATCTTTTAGAGAATTGGAAGCTTCTTCTAGCTTTTCTTCTACCAGGTTTTTTTCTTTCAACTGCTCTTGAGTCTCTGGTAGTAAGTTTCTCTGTTTTTAAGGTGGCTTTTAGATTTTCATCAAATAATACTAAAGCTTTTGAAATTCCGTGAACCATAGCTCCTGCTTGGCCTGTAGGTCCTCCTCCTTTTACACTGCATCTTACATCGTAATCTGTAGCCTGATTTATAATCTCAAAAGGCCTTGTAATTTGCATTTTATGAGTTTCATCAGCAAAATAATCACTAAATAATTTACCATTTACATAAATTTTACCAGAACCTTTTTTTAACCAAACTTTAGCTATCGATGTTTTTCTTCTGCCAGTAGCATATTTGCTATCTTTAAAATCTAATTTTAATTTTGGAGATTTTGGTGCTGATTGAGTATTTTCCATCTTAGTTTCTAGCTATATTTTTACTATTTAATTTATCTAACTCTATTACAGTGGGATTTTGTGCTGAATGCGGATGTTCATTTCCTGTATAAATTTTTAATTTTGTTAATTGTTTTCTCCCCAATACTCCACCAGGTAACATTCTTTTAACTGCCATTTTTAAAGTTTCTCCAGGTTTTTTTTCATGAAGTTTCTCAGGTGTTGTAACTTTAATTCCACCTGGATGACCAGTGTGTCTATAATATTTTTTATCTTGAAATTTTTTTCCAGTAAATTTTGCTTGTTCAATATTTTTAACAACAACAAAGTCACCATCATCCATATGAGGTGTGTATGTAGTTTTGTTCTTGCCTCTTATGATATTAGAAACAACAGTTGCTAATCTTCCAACTACTGCATTCTTCGCGTCAATTTCATACCAAGATGAATTTAATTGGTCTTTTTTAGTGAATTTTGTCATTGTGCGAGGATTAATACTATTAATAATTACAAAGTCAATTTTATATTTAGCTTGAAATATGTAGCTAATATGATAAAAATTAGTTGCCGATTTGATCCTATTGCGGGCTTATAACTGCTAAAAAGGAAATTTCATAAAATTAATAAAATCGGTAGGCATTTGAACTGTATTGTGCGCCTAACATAATGTTGAAGCACTAAAAAAGGAGTAAAATGACTAAAAAAAGAAATAACCCTGAAACTATTGCCATACATGGTGGTGACTATAGGAGTGATCCAGCGACTAACGCGGTAGCTGTTCCAATTTATAGAACAACATCGTACCAATTTAACAACACAGAACACGCTGCTAACCTTTTCGCTCTTAAAGAATTTGGAAACATATACACTCGTATAATGAACCCTACAAATGATGTTCTGGAAAAAAGAATTGCAGCTCTTGAAGGAGGTCTGTCATGTGTAACAGTATCTTCAGGTCAAACCGCTTCGACGTTTGCTGTATTAAATGTAGCCCAAGCCGGTGATAATATAGTAAGCTCAACCGATCTTTATGGTGGAACAGTATCATTATTCACACACACGCTTAGTAAACTTGGTATAGAGATAAGATATGCAGATCCAAGTAATCCTGAAAATTTTGAAAAGTTAATAGATGATAAAACTAGAGCTTTTTATGGTGAAACTCTACCCAATCCATATTTAAGAGTCTTTCCAATAAAGGAAGTTTCTGACATTGGAAGAAAATATAATATACCATTAATCATGGATAACACAGCCGCGCCAGTAATATGCAAACCGATTGAACACGGAGCCGCAGTAGTAATTCACTCACTTACAAAATATATAGGTGGGCATGGTACAGCAGTTGCAGGAAGTATAGTTGATAGTGGTAACTTTGATTGGACTGCAGATCCTAAGAGACAACCATTATTTAACGAACCTGATGCAAGTTATGGTGGTGTCGTTTGGGGAAAAGCTGTACCGGAATTAACTGGTGCTAATGTCCCCTTCGCTGTTAGAGCAAGAGTTTGTTTATTGAGAGACTTGGGATCAGCTCTGGCTCCAGATAATGCTTTTGCAATAATTCAAGGACTTGAAACGGTTGCTTTAAGAATGAGACAACATTGTGCTAACGCCGAGTATGTTGTTGATTTTCTTAAAAAACATAAAGAAGTTACAAAAGTTATTTATTCTACAGAGCACGATAAACCCATTGCCGATAGAGCAAAAAAATATCTTAAAGGTGGAAATGGACCAATGATTGGTATCGAGCTTAAAGGTGGAATTGAAGCTGGTAAAAAATTTATCGAGTCTTTAAAAATGTTCTATCACGTAGCTAATATTGGTGATGCTAGAAGTTTAGCAATTCATCCAGCAAGTACAACTCATAGTCAATTAAATGAGAAAGAACTAGCTGCATCAGGAGTTACCCAAAGCTATGTAAGACTTTGTATCGGTATTGAACACATCGATGATATTATTGAGGATCTTGATCAAGCATTGAATAAATCTTCAAAGGGTAATTTAAAAGCTGTAAGCTAATTCGAGGTTTTAATGTCTACCAATAGAAACTAATAAATATCCTCTTTATATTTTGTAATATAAAGAAAATACAAAGTTGAAAGTATTATTAAAATAGAATTTATCTGGTGTAGAGATGCATAAAGTATTTTTACTCCAGATAAAATCGTTAAAACTCCCAAAACAATTTGAAACAATAAAGAAACTCCAATAATGAAGATTGGAATTCTTAAATTTATATTTCCATTTTTTAAAACAAAATAAAGCATGTAAAAATATATTATGACAATTAAATATGCTAAATTTCTATGAATAAATTGAACAAGTGATTGATCATCAAATACTTTGAGATTAAACAAATCATTGATTACACTGTCATCTGGGAAATATGATGAGCCCATTAAAGGCCAAGTATTATAAATTTTTCCTGCATCCATCCCGGACACAAATGCTCCAATTATTAATTGTAAAAATAATAATAAAAGAAAAAATTTAATTGGGTTTAATTGAATATTAATATGATTAATTTTTATATCGGTTAGATTTAAATATTTCCAAAAAACTATAGACAAAATGATAAAAGCTGTAATTAAGTGTAGTGATAATCTATAATGACTGACATCAATTCTATCAATTAATCCGCTTGATACCATGTACCATCCAATAAATCCTTGAAAACACACTAGGAAAAAAATAATTGAATATTCTCTTAAAATCCAAAAACCATTTTTAATTGTAAAATAAATCATTGGCAAAAGAACAGTTAGGCCAATTAATCTCCCTAATTGACGATGTGCCCATTCCCACCAAAAAATTATTTTAAATTCATTTAAAGTCATATTGAAATTTTGCTCTTTAAATTCAGGTATTGCTTTATAGAGATCAAAATATTCTATCCATTTAACATTTTTTAAAGGAGGTAATGTACCAACAAAAAGCTCCCAAGTAGTAATAGATAGACCAGAGTCAGTTAATCTGGTTAGACCACCTACTAAAATTATAAGCACGATCATTAATAATAATGTAATCATCCATATTTTTAATTGAGAATTTAAAGAATAATTCTGACTGTACATGATTAGATAAATATAATAATTATTAATTAAACCAATAAATTAAATGTCGCCTAAAAACAAAAAAAAATTAGAAATAATTAGATCTAAATTAGATAAGTTAGATAATACCTTGTTATCCTTAATTAAATTTAGAACAAATCTTGTCAAAGAAGTTTTAAAACTTAAAGAATTTAAAAAAGAAATAGTGGATAAAAAACGTATCAATTTTATACTTAAAAAAATTCACTCAAAATCTAAGAAACTAAAGATTGATCCTAAAATCACTAATCGTATATGGAAAAATATGATTTTGTCTTATATCGATTATGAAAAAAGAAACTTTAAGAAAAAATAATTACTTACTGTGTGGTGGAAGTTTTTTTTCCACAAACATTTCATGTTTTCTTGTATCTGGGTTGTATTTTTTTGCTGAAAGTTTTACTTTAGCTTTCTCACCACCAGCAGGTTTTTTAACGTAATAGAAATAAGGACTATCTGGTTTTGCCTCTGGAACCATTCTTACTTTAACGTGTGTTTTTTTTGCCATTTTTTAATTCTTTTAATTTATTAGAAATTTTTAGTAACTTATTTCTTAAATTTTCAGTTCTTATAGATTTATCTGCAATTTCGTCAAGCTTTAAAGAATCTTGATTATTTAATATTTTTTTTACACCATTTATCGTCATACCTTGGTCTTTAAGTAAAAATTTAACTTTTTTAAGAAGATTTATTGTTTTCTCATCATAATATCTTCTATTTGAATTTAAAATCTTTGGTTTAATTTGTTTAAATTGAGTTTCCCAAAACCTTATGACATGTGTTGGTAAATTTCCTTTATTATTTGATTTTAGATTTAATATTTTAGCTACTTCTCCAATAGTCTTATAAGCACTATCTAATTTATCCATTATCCTTCAAATTAACAAATTCTTTAAATTCCTTTGATGGTTTAAATAGCACAACATCTCTGCTCGAAATTACTTTTGTTTCTTTAGTTTTGGGGTTTCTTCCAATCCTAGATTTTTTTTGTCTGATAGAAAAGGTGCCAAATTTAGATAATTTTAATTTTTTTTCTTTCTTAATGTTAGATACGATAGTTGATAGAAAATCTTCAATTAAATTTTCTGATATTTGTTTTGAAAAACCAAGTCGCATATAAACTAAATTAACTAAATCTTTTTTAGTTAAATTTATTCTCATATTAAATATTTTGCTTAATCTTTTCTATCAAATTACCTTTAACTATTCTATGGCAAACATCTAAAGAATTAGAAAAACCAATATAATCAGTTCCTCCATGGCTTTTAACAACTGGGGAGTCTAAACCAATAAAAATAGCTCCATTATATAATCTTGGATCTAATCTTTTCTTAAATTTCTTCAGGTTTGATATATTTAACAAGGATGAAATTTTTCCTAGCAATGTGCCCGTCATCGCATTTTTCAATTCACCAGTTATAAAATTTGCAGTACCTTCTGCTGTTTTTAATGCAACATTTCCTGTAAAACCATCAGAAACTATTACATTAACCTTTCCATCCATAAGATGATTTCCTTCAATATATCCTTCAAAATTATAATTATCTGATTTTTTTTCATTTAATAATTGATAAGTTTCTTTGATAATTTCATTTCCTTTTAATTCTTCTGAACCAATATTTAATAAAGCAACATTTGGTTTGTCCTCAGGATATAATGACGTGTATAAAGAAGCTCCCATAATTGAAAAATCTAATAGATTTTTGGAACTACAATCAATATTTGCTCCCAAATCTAATACAACACTCATGCCACTTTTGTTTGGCCATAAAGCAGATAAAGCTGGTTTATCAATATTTTCAATCATTTTTAAATTTAATTTTGATACAACTAACAGTGCCCCTGTGTTGCCCGCAGATATAACGATATCAGCCTCCTTTTCTTTGACACTTTGAATTGCAAGCCACATACTTGTATCTTTGCCTCTTTTAGCACCTTCCAGAGGACTGTCAGTACTTTCAATTTTTTTTTCAGTATGAATTATTTCAAAAAATTCACTTGAAATTTTTCCGTTAATTAATGAATCTATCTTATTTTTATCTCCAAATATTTTAAAAAAATTATTCTTATTTGAGGAATGATTTAAAATAATCCCGTCTATTATTTTCTTGGGTGAACCATCACCACCCATTGCATCTACTGCAATTTTTATCAGATCTGTCATTTTAGATTTATAATTATTCTTTTGGGTCTAAAACTTGTCTACCCTTATATATACCAGTTTTTAAATCTAAATGATGCGAAAGTCTATATTCACCTGATTTTTTATCTTCAACAATATTTTTTGTTGAATATTTCATCGTTTTAGCTCTTCGCATTCCAGTTCTGGAAGGGGTTTGTTTACGTTTTGGTACTGCCATAATTATGGGTTACTTACACTTTTTAAATAAGAATTCAAAGTTTTTTTTGATAAATCTTTATTAAATATCTCAAAATAATCTATCAAATGATCAATTTGGCTAAAATCGCTCAAAAAAATTGAAAACTTCTCTTTTTTTTCAGATCTAGATAAGCGATTCCAGAAATGAATTTCTGAAATCATTGAGTGAAACAAATTTACATAATCTTTCATTTTTTTATTTATAGATTGATCTCCATAACCTATTTCTCTAATACTGAGTTCTAATTGTCTAAAATTAAAGTCATATATTTCCTGTAAGATAACTTTATTTTTTTCATCTTTAAAATTCATAATAAAAAAAGAAAAATGTAATAAAAACAAGGTTAATCGATCAGAAAAATTATCTTTACGATTTAAAGACTTATACAAATCTTTATTTCTAGTGTAATTAATCAAATTGTTATAAATATAAATATATTTATCGTGCATGAACAAACTATTTTATATAATTTTTATAATATTAGTAGCAACAAGTTGTAGCATAAATCCAATTGATAATTATCATGGTGTTGCTTTTTTAGAGAAAAAACAAAAAAAATTATCAATTAATAAAAGTAATAAAAATGACATAATAAAATTACTAGGTGCTCCATCTACAAAAAGTATATTAGAAAATGATTTATGGATTTATATTGAAAACCGAAAATCTAAATCATCATTATTTAAGCTTGGAAAAGAAATTGTTTTAACAAATAATGTGCTTGTTCTTGAAATAAATAAAAAGGGAATTTTAAAAAATAAGAAATTTTATGATATTAATGATTTAAACAAAATCAATTTTAATAAAAATGAAACAAAAATGTCTGATAAAGATAGTTTTGTTTATGGTGTTTTATCAAGTTTGAGACAGAAAATCGATAGTCCAAAAAGAAATAAGAAATAAATTATATTCTAATGAATGACTTAAATTAATAAGTCATTCATTAATTTATTTTTTATATTAACCTGCAATGACAGCTAACAATAATAATGCAACTATATTAGTAATCTTAATCATTGGATTTACTGCAGGTCCTGCTGTATCTTTGTAAGGATCTCCAACAGTATCTCCTGTTACTGCAGCTTTATGAGCCTCTGAACCTTTTCCACCATGATTTCCATCCTCAATATATTTTTTTGCGTTATCCCATGCGCCACCACCTGCAGTCATTGAAACTGCAACAAATAGACCAGTAATGATTACACCAAGCAGCATAGCTCCAACAGCTGCTAGTGCTGCAACCTGTCCTCCAATTGATAAAATTATAAAATATAAAACTACAGGCGATAAAACTGGTAACAATGATGGAATTATCATTTCTTTAATAGCAGCTACAGTAAGTAAATCTACTAACTTGGCATAATCAGGTTTTTGTTTTCTTTTCATGATACCAGGGAATTTTTTAAATTGTCTTCTTACTTCAACAACAACAGCTCCACCAGCTCTTCCAACAGCTTGCATACCCATTGAGCCAAAAAGATAAGGTAACATTCCACCAATTAATAAACCAACAACTACATATGGGTTAGATAAATCAAAAGTTACTACGATACCTTCTAATGCAGATCCTGCTTCTTTTGAAAAATGCTTAATATCTTCTGTGTAAGCAGCGAATAAAACTAAAGCACCTAAACCAGCTGAACCAATTGCATAACCTTTTGTAACAGCTTTAGTTGTGTTACCTACTGCATCTAAAGCATCTGTTGTTTTTCTAACTTTCTTATCAAGATTGGACATTTCAGCAATACCCCCAGCATTATCAGTAACTGGTCCATACGCATCTAAAGCAACAACCATCCCTGCTAATGCAAGCATAGTAGTTACTGCAATAGCAATACCAAAAAGTCCAGCAATAGAATTTGTAATAAGAATACCTGCAACAATTATTAATGCTGGTATAGCTGTTGCTTCCATAGAAACAGCTAATCCTTGAATAACGTTAGTACCATGACCAGTTGTTGATGATAATGCAACAGATTTAACCGGTCTATAACTTGTTCCTGTATAGTATTCAGTAATCCAGATTAATAATCCAGTGATAACTAGCCCTATTACACCACAATAGTATAGATCCATTCCATTAAAAATTTTATCATTTACTGTATATTCATTTGTAAAACCAATTACGTGATCTGTAACAGGCCATAATATTACTAAAGAAGCTAATGCAGAAACAACAAATCCTTTATACAAAGCATTCATAACGTTGTTACTTTTTCCAAGTTTAACAAAAAATGTTCCCACAATAGATGTCAACAAGCATGCAGCACCAATAGATAAAGGGTAGATCATCATATTAAGATCACCAACAAAGAAAATTGAAGATAATACCATTGTTGCAACAATTGTAACTGCATAAGTTTCAAACAAATCAGCAGCCATACCAGCACAATCTCCTACGTTATCACCAACATTATCTGCTATCACCGCAGGGTTTCTAGGATCATCCTCTGGAATTCCAGCCTCAACTTTTCCAACTAAATCAGCACCAACATCTGCTCCTTTTGTAAAAATTCCACCACCTAATCTTGCAAAGATAGAAATTAGGGAAGCACCAAAACCTAATGCAACTAAAGCATTTACAATTTCTCTTTCATCAACATTAGATTTCAATAATATATAATAATAAACAGCTATAGATAATAGCGCCAAACCAGCAACCAACATACCAGTTACAGCACCAGATTTAAATGCAACGGATAGACCTTGAGCTAAGCCTTTTCTAGATGCTTCCGCTGTTCGTACGTTAGCTTCTACAGAAACTAACATACCAACGTACCCTGCAATACCTGATAGAGCAGCACCAATTAAATAACCAAGACCTACTAGTGGACTAAATGCAATACTCACAATAACTAAAACTACAGCACCAACAATAGCAATAGTTTTGTATTGTCTTGCTAAATATGCTTTTGCACCAATTTGAATTGCAGATGCAATATCTTGCATTTTTGCATTTCCTGCACTTGAATTAAGAATATTTTTACCAGTTAAAAATCCATAAACGATAGATAATAAACCAGCTCCAATTGTATATAGTAGTATTGTTTCGACTGTTCCGCTCATATTAACCTTAAGTTGTTGGTTGTTAAATTTTTAAGCCCGCACAATACAAAAAAAGATAGAAAAGACAACGATTAACTTCTAAAACTGATGAATATAACCTTTAGATTTAGCTTGTATTTGCTTGCCTTTTTCATCAAATATTAAAGATCTATCTTTACCAAATACAATTTTACCAATTTTAGTTATTTTAATTCCTGTTGCTTTAGATGCACTTTGAATGATTCTAGCTTTATTAATATCTGCGGTAAATAATACTTGATAATCATCTCCATTAGAAATTTGATTAATTTTATTTAATCTTTGTTTTTTAATAAAATTACTCAATTTTTTGGAAACAGGTATTTTATTCTCAAATAAGTGAAATGATAAATTTTGTCTATTTATCATTTTTGTTAAATCATCAATTAATCCATCTGAAACATCAATTGAGCTATTAGCAAATTTTAATAGATATTTTGTTAATTTTAAAGGTAACTCTGGTTTATAATATTTATCTACAAAGAATAATTTATCTTTATTTTTAAATTTAGCTTTATTTCTTAATACATTAAGCCCTATATAGCTATCACCTAAATTACCAGTAACGTAAATATCGTCATTTAATTTTGCTTTATTACGATAAATTATTTTACTTGAGTACCCCATTGAAGTGATTGTAAAACTTAGTTTGCTTGAAAAAGTTGTATCTCCTCCACATAAATCTATTTTAAATTTATTTTGTTCTGATTTAAGAGACTTTAAAATTTTATATAAATTATTTTTTGTAAATGTTTTTTTATTACCTGAACTAGAAATAAAATAGAACTTTGGTGTTACTCCTTTACAAATTAAATCAGAAATTGATGACCTTAATATTTTTTTAATTACTAAATCTGGGGATTTAAAATCATAAAAATGCGTACCAATATTGTATGAATCAACAGATATAACAACACCTCTTTTTTTATCAAAAAAAACATCGTCGTTTAGATTAAGAGCAGATTTATTTTTTTTAACTATTTTAAAAAAATAATTATTTATTAGATCAAATTCATGCATTGTTAGATCTTAATTTTTTTCCAACGTTGTCTAATAAAGCATTAAGATACTTTGTTTGTGAATCTTCAAGAAAAAAATTAGATGAATTTAAATATTCTTTAATAATTATATTAATAGATAAATTTGGCTTATACAAAAATTCATAAGTTGCTGCTTTTAAAATTGTTTGAAAAACTTTGTCTAATTTTTCAAATACAAATTCATCACCTAATTTATTATTTAATTCATCTAAAATAAGATCATTTCTTTCTATCGTTCCTAAAACAATATCTTTAATAAATTTTTTAAATCTGTGTTTTGGAAAATCTAAATCATCATTTTCATTATAAAATTTACCATATAATTTCTGAATAATTATAACTCTAGGGTTATTTTTTGGATTAAAATGAGTTCTCATTTTTGAGACAAAACTGAAATCACAGCTTCTGCAGCTTCAGCACCCTTTTTTCTTCTTGCTCTTGCTTGAGCCATATTAAGACAGGTAATTATTCCATTTCCAATTGGTTTTTTACTATCTATAGATAATTTCATTATGGCATCTGTTGAAGCTTGAGAAATAAAATCAAAGTGTGGCGTTTGACCTTTAATTACACATCCTAAAGCTAAAAAACCATCATATTTTTTTAAATTTTTAGAGATTGTAACTGGAATTTCAAAAGCACCAGGAACTTTAATAATTTTTATTATATTTTTTTTTGGAATTATTTTTAAAGCACTGCTTATTAAGCCATCAGCAATATCTTTATAATAATCTGCTACAACGATTAAATATTTTTTTTTCATCAAATTAATTCCTGTTTTGTAATTTTTATACCATAACCATCAAGACCAATAACTTTTTTTGGTGATTTGGTGATTAATATCATGTTTTTAATTTTTAAATCTTTAATAATTTGAGCTCCAATACCATAATTTCTTATTAACTTGTCATGTCCCTTTTTATAAAAGTCTTTGTTTTTATAATCTTTTAAAGTCTGAGTTACTGATTTTAAATTCGTGTCTTTGATAAATACTAAAACACAATTTTGATATTTTCTAAAATAATTTAAGGTCTTGTTAAATGAATTTGGTAATGATTGATTTATTAGATAGTTTTGGACGACATTAGATGAAATTACTCTTACTCTTGGAGTAATACCTTTTTTTATTTTACCTTTTATTAATGCAAAATGTTCTGAGCCATCTAAAAGATTCTCATAAATTCTAATATTGTATTTTTGATTTTTTACATCAATCTTGCTTTGCTTTTTAAGTTTAATAAACTTTTCTTTTTTTAGTCTATATGCGATCAGATCTTCTATCTTTCCAATTTTTAATTTATGTTTTTTTGCAAAATTAAATAAATCCTGACCTTTGGCCATTGTTCCGTCTTCATTCATAATTTCACAAATTACAGCAGAGTTATTTTTTTTTGCTAATTTAGATATATCAACTGAAGCTTCTGTGTGCCCTGCTCTAACAAGAACTCCACCATCTTTGGCTATAATTGGAAAAACGTGACCAGGTGAAACAATCTCATTTTTATTTACATTTTTTTTTGAAGCGATTTTGATTGTTTTCGCTCTATCTTTAGCAGATATACCTGTTGTTATTCCTTTTTTTGCTTCAATAGAAATTGTAAAAGCCGTCTTGTTTCTTGATTGATTTACTGGAGACATTAAAGATAAATTTAATCTTTTTGCTTGAAGTGAATCAAGTGCTAAACAAATTAAACCTCGCCCGTATTTTGCCATGAAGTTAATGTTCTTAGAATTTGAGTCTGATGTTGAAATAACTAAATCTCCTTCATTTTCTCTTTTTTCATCGTCTACTAAAATAAACATACCACCTTTTTTGGCTACGCTTATAATTGACTCTATTGAGGTAAAGTTATTTTTTTCCATTAAAATAGTTCCTAACGTATTTAGACAAGATATCTATCTCTATATTAACTAAACTAGATTTTTTTAAAGTTGATAAATTCGTTTCTTTGTAGGTGTGAGGGATAATCCAAATTTGGAAACCTTTTTTAGTCACTTTTGAAATTGTAAGAGAAATACCATTCACACAAATTGACGCTTTTTCTATTAAGTGTTTTCTTTCCTTTTTAGGTAAATCAAAGTCAAAAAGAAATGATTTGTCTATTTTTTTAATACTTAATATTTTACCAACAGTATCAACATGTCCTTGACAAATATGTCCTGAAATTTTTGTCCCATATTTTAAAGGTAATTCTAGGTTTATTTTATCTTTTATTTTTAAAAATTTGAATTTTGATCGAATTATCGTTTCTTTCGAAAGATAAAATTCCATAATTTTGGATTTATATGAAATTAAAGTTAGACAAACACCATCACAGGCAACGGATAAACCAATGTCTTTATTGGATATTTTAACATTACTTTTAACAAAAATGTTAAGACCTTTAGGTCTTTTAACGATTTTAGTAATAGTACCTTGGTTATAAATTATTCCGTTAAACATTTTTTCTAACTATATAGTGTTATTCTGTCTTTTCGTAAATTGAGATTTAGATTAATTTTTGTTTTATATTTTTTATTTAATATATTTTGACTACTAAATTTCAAATATTCGAGGTTTTTAGAAAGGTTTTTTGGACTTTTATATAAATAAAATTTATTAAATATTTTATTCTTAATCAGTGAATTTGTTAATTTATCTCCTCCTTCAATTAGTAAATTTCTGCATCCATAATTATGTAATTTTTTCAAAATTAATTTAATTTCAAATCTGTTATTTCGATCAATTCGAGATTTAATTAGATGAATTCCTTTTCTTTTAAATTTTGAAATTTTTAATTTGTCTGCTTTATTATAAAAAATTAAAGTATTTTTGTTATTAGAGGATTTTATTATATAACTATTTATTTTAGAATTTAAATTGTTATCTAAAATAATCCTCTTTGGAGAAAATTTTTCAAAACCCTTCAAACGACAATTTAATTTTGGATTATCTTTATTTAGTGTTTTATATGAAATCATCAAACTATCATTTTGATATCTCAACATGTGTGTAAACTCATCTGAATAAGAATTTGTAATTTTTTTTTGATTTTTACTGTAAATAATATTATTTTTTGAAACAGCTATTTTGCCAGTGACAAAGGGTAATTTTTTCTTTCTATTAAAAAAATACGGTAAATAAAAACTTTCAATTTTACTTTTTAATAAACCTTTTTTTACAATTATTTTTTTTGACTTTAAAATTTTAAAACTTTTATTTCTTACTCTTTTGTCTATGTCGGTAACAGCATATATAACTTCTGAAATTTTTGATTTTATTATCGCGTCTGTACATGGTGGTGTTAAACCATGATGACAGCATGGTTCTAAAGTAACATACATTTTTGAGCCATCTAATTCTTCAAAACTATTTTTAATCGCGTTAAATTCAGCGTGGGGTCTTCCATTAAATGAAGTTTGTCCTATGGAAATAATTTTATCATTTTTGACAATAACACATCCTACAGAAGGATTTGATCCAGTCTGTCCATGACGAGATTTAGCCAAGTCTAAGGCTAGGTCCATATAAAATTTATCTTTTGATGAAAATTTATCTTTTTTTGTAGACATCAAGCTTGTCCACGAATTGTACGAAATCTTTTTCTTCTCTAAAGTTTCTATATACAGATGCAAATCTTACATATCCAACTGGGTCTAAATCTTTTAATCCATCCATAACCATTGTCCCAATTGTATTTGTTGATATCTCTCCTTGTCCTAGTTCTTCAAGAGATCTTGAAATGTTACTGATGAATTTTTCTATTGTAGCCGTATCTATTGGTCTTTTTTTAAGAGCTATATAGATCGACTTAGATAATTTATCACGATCAAATGATGATTTTCTTCCATTTTTTTTAACAACCATCAATTCTCTGAATTGAATTCTCTCAAATGTAGTAAATCTTTCACCACATATGCACAATCTTCTTCTTCTTATTGCGGTACCATCCTCAGTAGGACGTGAGTCTACAACAGATGTATCACCTTTTTTTTCGCACGGACAAATCATTTACTAAAGGTTCTTATATATAGGAAATGAAGAAGTTAAAGAAATAACTTCATTTTTTACTTCGTTTTCTATTTTACTATTATCTGTTGGGTTTTCAGATAAACCTTTTAGAGTTTTTGTTATTAATTCTCCTACTGTTTTAAACTCATTTAATCCAAATCCACGAGTTGTAGCCGCTTGAGTTCCTAATCTTATTCCAGATGTAATCATGGGTTTTTCTGTATCAAATGGAATACCATTTTTATTACATGTAATGTTTGCTCTAGACAAACTCTCTGCCGCAAGATTTCCTTTTACATTGTAGGGTCTCAAATCAACCAACATCAAATGTGTGTCTGTTCCATCTGAATAAATTTTAAATCCATTATTTTTTAAAGTTTCTGCTAACATTTTTGCGTTTGCTAAAACAGATTTAATGTAATCTTGAAATTCTGGTTGTAGCGCTTCAAGAAAGCCAGCTGCCTTTGCAGCAATAATATGCATTAAAGGTCCACCCTGATAACCAGGAAAAACGGCTGTGTTAAATTTTTTAGCAAGATCTTCATGATTAGTTAAAATTATTCCTCCTCTTGCGCTTCTAAATACTTTGTGAGTTGTTGAAGTAACTACATGAGCATAGTCACATGGATTAGGGTATCCTTTACCAGCAACTAATCCTGAGAAGTGAGCCATATCAACCATTAGATATGCTCCAACTTTATCTGCTATTTCTCTAAATCTTTTAAAGTCAATTACTCTAGAATAAGCACTTCCGCCTGCAATGATTAGTTTAGGTTTATGTTCAAATGCAAGTTTTTCAACATTATCATAATCTATCAACTCGGATTCTTTGTCTACATCATAACCTATAGCGTTAAACCATTTACCAGACATTGAAATTTTTAATCCATGAGTAATGTGACCACCTGAATTTAAACTCATACCCATGAACGTATCACCTGGGCTTAACAGGGCTAAAAACACAGCTCCATTAGCTTGTGCACCTGAGTGTGGTTGAGCATTTGCAAATTTACAATTAAATAATTTTTTTAATCTTTCAATAGCAAGGTTTTCTGCTACATCAACATGCTCGCAACCATTATAATATCTTTTACCAGGATAACCTTCAGCATATTTGTTAGTTAAAACTGATCCTTGTGCTTCTAATACTGCTTGAGATACTATATTTTCAGACGCAATTAGCTCTATATGTTGTTGCTGTCTAATTAATTCATCTTTAATAGCTTTATAAAGCTCTGGATCTTTTACAGATAAACTATCCTCAAAAAAACTTTTATAACTATCGTTTAAATAATTTTTTTCGCTCGACATAATTATATTTTCTTAACTCTTCTCAAGTGTCTACCACCATCAAATTTTGTATTTAAAAAAACACTTATAAATTTCAAAGCATTTTTTTCAGTTATCAACCTTGACCCTAATGTAATGATGTTTGCATCGTTATGCAATCTTGATAATTTTGTTGATTTTAGATTAAAACATTGAGCTGCGCGAATATTTTTATGCTTATTTGCCGCAATATTCATACCAGTCCCAGATCCACACACTAGAATACCAACATTATTCTTATTAAGTTTAACTTTTTTAGCAACTTTATGAGCAAAGTCAGGATAATCAACACTGCTATCATCTTTAGGTCCAAGATCCTCAATTTTTACTTTTTTGTTTGTTAAATATTTTTTGATTGTTTCTTTTAATTTAAATCCAGCGTGATCTGATGAAATAAATATTTTTTTCAAATTAATTAAATTTGTAATCTAAAACACAAGCAACTAAATGTATTCTATTCTCTTCTCCACCATTAAATGCATTGTGATACTTAGTATTGTTCGTAACCCAAACTGAACCATCAGCAGGCATATGTTTTGCAACATTATCAATTACCATTAGACAACCTGGATTTGTTATAATAGGTATATGCAATCTTGGTTCAGGATCTCTATGCCAACTTAAAGTTGATCTTGGCTCTTTTAAAAGAATTCTTACTCTACCAAGTTTATATTTTTTTGAAAGGACATCATAAACTTCTTTAAAGTATGTATTTTCATAATCTTTTATAAATTCTGAGTAAGATGCTTCTTCAATCATTTCATCTCTAGAAACTTCTTTTCCTGATTTGTCAGGTTTAGTCCAATATACTCCACGTGCTTTATTGCCTTTTACTGAATCGGGATCACCAGGTATTTGAGTTAATGATATAGCACCAAAGTGAGTAACACCAGCATCTTCAAATTTTTTAATTTGAACAATTTGATTATATGCCTCCTGAAGTTTGTCTATATCAAATTTTATACCTTGCTTTTGAAAATCACTAAAATCTAAAGTTCTTTCTTCTTTTTTTATGTTTAGGTCTACAACTTTTGTGTTATTTATACTCATTGAAAATGTTTTTTACTTATTTTTGTATATATTTGTATAATACATTTGTCGCATAATTAAAGAGAATTAAAACATGATTACAGGAAAATACCCCAGTCTTAGACTTAGAAGAGGGAGGAAAGAATCTTGGTCTAGAAGATTAATTCAAGAAAATACATTGAGTTCAAACGACTTTATATTGCCTATTTTTTTAATAGAAGGCTCTAATAAAAAACAAGAGATCTCCACAATGCCAGGTGTATACAGGTACACAATAAACAGATCTAGCCAAATAATAGATCGAGCTATAAAATTAGGAATACCAATGATAGCTCTTTTCCCTAAAACTCAAAATTCAAAAAAAGATGAATTGGGAACAGAATCACTGAATGAAAATAATTTAGTTTGTAAAGCGATACAAGAAGTCAAAAAAAGATACAAAAACCAAATCGGTATAATGTGCGATGTTGCTTTAGATCCTTACACATCACATGGTCATGATGGTTTGATCAAATCTAATACTATACTTAACGACGAAACAATTGATGTTTTGATCAATCAGTCATTACTTCAGGCTGAGATGGGTTGTGATGTACTGGCTCCTTCAGACATGATGGATGGCAGAATAGGAAAAATAAGAAAAGCTTTAGATAAAAATAAATTCCAAAACGTTCAAATATTATCGTACGCTGCAAAATATGCTTCAAGCTTTTATGGACCTTTTAGAGATGCAGTCGGTTCTAAAGGTTCGTTAAAAGGAGACAAAAAAACTTATCAGATGGATTATAGAAATTCTGATGAGGCTTTAAGAGAAGTTGCGTTAGATATTAAAGAAGGTGCTGATATGGTAATGGTTAAACCTGGTATGCCCTACTTAGACATAATAAAATCAATAAAAGAAAAATTTAAATTGCCTGTATTTGCCTATCAAGTATCAGGAGAATACAGCTTAATTGAAACAGCTATAACGAAAAAATTAATTAATAAAGATGCTGTATATGAAAGCTTAGTTGCTTTGAAGAGAGCTGGTGCCAATGCTATAGTAAGTTATTACGCTGATAGAATTGATAAAATAATAAAATAATTATTTTAACGTGTTTAGGAATAACAACCTGCTATTTGGATAATTTAAATTATTTGGTCTTAATATAGTTTTATCCAAATAATCGCCTACTAATTTCAAACCGTTCAATAAAGTGTCGAGATCATTAACTTCTATATCTTTTTCAATCAAAAAATTAGGTACATATTTTTTTTCATTTAAAGAACTTGCATAATATACAGTTTTGTTACCTTTTAAATCTTTTTCAACTAAATTTTCAAGCGCCAAGTCATATCCTAATATTTTAAGTAACTCCAATTCCCAAAATATATATTTTTTTATCCAATCTTTTTCCTTTAAAATTAAAAATAAATTTTGAATTATAAAATAAACTTTATCGTTAGATTGTGACTCTGCTGTTAATATTTTAATCAAATTCAATGCGGATGTAATACAAGACAACTTTTGCTTATGATCAAAATATAATGGAGTATAGGCATTTAAAATTTCAATTTTAAAATAACCTATTCTGTTTTCATTTTTAGAATTGTAATTAACATGGAGTTTATTACCAAGCTGAAGATAATTTTTAATTTTTTTTGAAGTACCACCAAATATAATTCCAGGTATCTTTCCTTTATCTTTTGTAAATAATTCAGCAATTAATGAATTTTCATTATATCTATTTTTACTTATTAAAAATCCTTCGTCTGACCAATTCATTTTTTATTTGTATTTTTTAAACATTCTATAGCAGCATTTTGTTCAGCTTCTTTCTTTGATTTTCCGGTAGCTATAAAATATTTTGTATTGGGCAATTTTACTCCAACTTTAAATATGGGTTTGTGTCTTGGACCTGTATTTGAAATTAATTTATAAATAGGTAATTTTTTAAAGTTTTTTAAAGTTAATTCCTGTAACTTTGTTTTTGCATCTATTACTGTAACTACACTTTTTTCAATATGATCTTGCCACAAATTTAAAATTGTTTTTTCAACAATTGTAAAACCTTTATCAAGATAAATAGCACCAATTAATGCCTCACAGCTATCAGATATAATTTTGTCCTCAATTTTTATTTTTTTATTTTTAGGGTTAAATGTTTTAACGTAACTAGCTAAATTGATTTTTTTTGCTATATCCAGACACGTTTTTTTATTAACCAACGATGCAAATTTTTTGTCAAGAATACCTTCTTTTTCCCCCGGATAAATTTCTAAAAGTTTTTTTGCTATCACTAAACCAAGAACTCTATCACCCAGGAACTCTATCTTTTCATTATTTTCATTTGGATTAAAGCTTTTATGTGTGAGGGCTTGAACAAGTAGATCTTTATTTTTAAATTTTAAATCAATTTTTTTTTCTAAACTTTGATAGTTAATTTTCATTAATTAATTTTATTAAAGGTTCTATTAAATCTTATTGACTTATGCCATTTCCAAAATTCAATAAAACTTCCTATTCTTTTATCTGAAGAAAAAAATATAAATTGAGCTTTTCCTACTAAATTATCTTTATGAACATATCCAACACTTGTTAAATACCTGCTATCTTTAGAACAGTCTCTGTTATCCCCTAAAAAGAAATAATGATCTTTTGGTACAACAAACACATCGGAATTTTGATAGGTATAATCTTTTAAATAGACAGTATGAAATTTTTTACCATTTGAAAGTTTTTCTTCAAATCTATAAACATCAATACTTTTATCACCACAAAAAATAGTTGTTTTGTTATTAATTTTTGATTTAAGAATTTCAGAATTATTTATATATAAATTAGTGTCTATAAATTGAATTTTATCACCAGGTAGACCGATTAGTCTTTTAATATAATCTGTTCGATTATCAGCTGGTGTTTTAAATACAATTACATCACCTCTTTCTGGGCTGCTAAACATAATTCTTTTGTTTAATATTGGTGGGCTAAAAGGAAATGAATGTTTGCTATATCCATAGGTATATTTTGTTACAAACAACCTATCACCTACTAATAAAGTAGGCTCCATGGATGATGAAGGAATATAAAATGGTTGTACTAAAAGCGATCTAATTATAACTGCAATTATTAATGCATAAATTAAGGTTTTTATATTTTCTGAAAAAAAATTTTTATCTAATTTCATGATGTTTGAATAATAGTAAATGCTGTTGAATAATTTTTTTCATCCGAAATTGACAGAAAAAATTTAAAATTTTTGATTTTAAAATTTTTTTGTATAATTTTTGTAATTTTTTTATTTTTAACATAATAAGGCTTTCCCATTTTATCATTAACAACTTCTATATCTTTAAAATTTAAATTCATACGAAAACCTGTGCCAAGAGCTTTAGAAAACGCTTCTTTTGCTGCAAATCTCTTCGAAAAATAAGCTACTTTATTTTTAACAGCATTAGATTGTTTCAATTCTTTAAATGAGTAAATTCTTTTTTTAAATAAAGGATTTTTAATTGATTTTCGAATTCTTTTATTTTCAACAATATCAACACCAATACCAAGAATTTTCATTTATTTTTTTATAATTTTTTTAAAGTTTTTAATTACTTTTGAAAGTCCATCAAATATAGACTCCCCAATTATAAAATGTCCAATGTTATACTCTTCAATATATAATATTTTTGTTAAAATTTTTGTGGTTTTATAGTCTAAACCATGACCGGCATGAACTTCTATATTTAAACTTGATGCTAATTGTGCACTTTTTTTAATTCTGTTTAATTCACTAGAATAATTTTTTTTTGATTTAACTAAACTTGCTAGTTTTCCAGTATGTATTTCAATACAATCAGCATTTAATTTTTTAGCAAGTTTAATGTCATTAGGAGAAGGATTAATGAATAAACTTGTTCTAATCTTTGATTTTTTAAATTTTTTAATTATTTTCTCTAATTTATTAAGGTTCGTTTTTATATTTAAACCTCCCTCAGTAGTAATTTCTTTTCTATTTTCTGGAACTAAACAGATAAAATTTGGTTTTATCTTAAGTGCTTTATTAACAATTTCTTTATTCATAGAAATTTCAAGATTTACAAACACATTTTTTAAATCACATATTTTTTTTGCGTCAATATCATTTATATGTCTTCTGTCTTCTCTTAAATGAATTGTGACAGAATCGGCTCCATAACTAATAACTTTTTTGGCTGCATATAGTGGATCTGGATGGTTCTCTCCACGAGCATTTCGTAAAGTTGCAATATGATCTATATTTACACCTAACCTTTTCACTTAATAAATCTACTTCCTGGGGTTGTTATTGGTATTGATTTAAGTTCTGGTGGTAATTTATTTGCTTTATAAGTTGGAACATCTATTTTTAGATGAGATGTTATTCCAGTTTTAACTTTTAAAGATTTTTTAGTTGATCGATCAATTATAGATGCAAATCCAATTAATTTTGCTTTTGATTTTTTAATTAACTTTACACACTCTAAACTTGATTTTCCTGTGGTGATTACATCTTCTATAATTAATACTCTTGCACCTTTTTTAATTTTGAATCCTCTTCTAAGAGTAAATTTGCCATTTACCCTTTCACAAAAAATTGTTTCTTTTTTTAGCAATTTTCCTATTTCATATCCAATAATTACTCCTCCCATTGCAGGAGCTAGTATTAAATCAATTTTTTTAAATTTTTTTTTAATTTTATATGCTAAAGACTTACAAATTTTATCAGCTAAATTAGGGAAACTTAAAAGTTTTGCGCACTGAATATATTTTGAAGAATGTAGACCTGAAGATAGAACAAAGTGACCTTCTAATAATGCATTAGTTTTTTTTAAAATATTTAAGGATTTTTTGTGTGAAAGCATTTCTTTTTTCTTCGTGTCTTATTATCTTAAATTTTATACTCTTTTGTTTTAGCTCTGCAATAAAATTAGTAAAATTCTTAAGATTTCTAATAATTAATTTAAATTTAAAATTAATATAATTGGGATTTTTACCAACCATTTCTAAACTAGATATATTTAATTTATGACTTCCAATGAGTGAGCTTATATCTCCTAATTGACCTGGCTTATCAGGTAATGACATCCATAGAGTAGTGTTATATTTTTTTGTTTTTTCCTCTTTTTGCTCTCCTTTATCATGCCAATATCTTCTTATTGCTGCTCTAGCTTTACCTGTTTTAGTTGTTGGTATCCAATGAAGTGAAGGTGAATTATTTTTAGATGTAATAATATTTACTCGATCACCATTTCTTAAAATAGTTTGAAGTTCATTTTTGTTTCCATTGATTTCACAACCAACTGCTGAATTGCCAATTTTAGTATGAACAGCATATGCAAAATCTATAGCTGTTGCGTCTTTAGGTAATTTTATTACAGAACCTTTTGGTGTGAAACAAAATACGTTTTCTTGGAACATTTGTAGTTTTGTATACTCATATGAGTCTTCAGGGTTTTCATTTTTTTCTATAATCTCAACAAGATCTTTCAACCAATCATACTCCTTCCAGCTTAAAGAATTGAATTTTTCAGAAGATTTATACTGCCAATGAGATGCAACACCTCTTTCTGCAAATTCGTGCATTTCATGTGTTCTAATTTGAATTTCTATTGGTTTTTTATTCGATCCAATTACAGAAGTATGAATAGATTTATAACCATTTATTTTTGGAGATGAAATGTAATCTTTAAATTTTCCCGGTATGCAATTCCATTTTTTATGAAAAATACCAAGAGTTTTGTAACAATCGTCTACATTTTTTAAAATTATCCTAAATCCTATAATGTCTGTTATTTGCTCAAGTGAAACTCTTTTTTTTTGAACCTTTCTCCAGATTGAAAAAGGTGTTTTTTCTCTACCATGTATCTCAGCATTAATTTCATTATCATTCAAAATTTCACTTAACTCAAAAGATTGTTCTTCAAATAAATCTTTTCTGTCCAATTTTATTTCATCAAGTCTTTTTTTTATTAATTTTCTTGCGTCATAATTTAAAATTTCAAAAGACAAATCCTCAAGCTCGTCTCTTATTCTGTGCATTCCCATTCTATCAGCTAATGGTGCATAAATTTCCATAGTTTCTTGAGCTATCCTTTTTTTTTTGTCTTCTTTAGTAATCGCTTTTATAGTCCTCATATTATGTAATCGATCTGCAATTTTAACTAGTAGAACTCTGATGTCTTTTGATGTTGCTAAAATTAATTTTCTAAAATTCTCAACTTTAGAATTGGCTCCAGCTGAGTTTTCAAATGCTGAAATTTTCGTTACTCCATCAACTAAATCAGCAATCTCATCTCCAAATTCTTCTTTGATGGTTTCATAAGTTGCAAAAGTATCTTCTATAGTGTCATGCAATAGACCTGTTGTAATTGTAGCGCTATCTAATTTTAATTCAGTTAAAATATTTGCCACTTCAATTGGGTGAACAGAATAAGGAACACCTGAAGCTCTTTTTTGACTCTTATGTGCTTTAACAGCAAAATTATATGCTTTATCCAATTTCTCAGGATTAAGAAATTTATTATAATTCTTAACTTTATTTATAAGTTCATTTGAATTAAGCATAATTGATATTATACCACTAAATCAAATTTGTTTAATAGATCTAATGTCTCTATCAGGAAGTAGAGAAATCAAGGTTTTAACATCAATTTGATAATCAGGATGGATCCAATTCTTTTGAATCTCAAATAATGGAAATAATACAAAATTTCTTTTGTGCATCATTTTGTGAGGTAAATTAATTTTAGAATTTTTTTTTGATACCAAATTATTAAAATCGATTATATCTAAATCACATGTACGAGGAGCGTTTTTTTTTGCTTTTTTTCTGCCTAATTGATTTTCTATAGATTTACATATTTTTAATAGTTCTCGAGGACTGTAATAACATTTTAATTTTAAAATTATATTTAAAAATTTGGGTTTTCTTGGATCAGGCCAGGAAGGAGTTTCATAATAACTAGATATTGACAGAAAATCTAAATTATGTCCTGTTAATAAAAATTTTGCTTTTTCTATATTTCTTTTTCTTGAACCTAAATTTGAACCTATTCCTAAAAAAACAATTTTAGCTTGATTTTCTAATATATCTTGCCTTTTCACGATTCCAATCTCTACTTTTTTTTGTTGCTCTTTTATCATATTGCTTTTTTCCTTTAGCAACAGCTAATTCTATTTTAGCTTTTCCTTTTTTAAAATACATTTTTGTTGGAACTAATGTGAAACCATCTCTTTGCATTTTGCCTATTAATTTATTTATTTCTTTTTTATTTAGAAGCAATTTTCTATCATCAGTTGGATTATGATTAGAGTAACTAGCTTGCTTGTATGGAGATATATGTGAATTAATTAAAACAATTTCACCTCCCTTTTCAACAGCATAAGACTCAGCAATATTTACCTTGCCGTCTCTTATTGACTTAATCTCAGATCCCTTTAAAACAATTCCAGCTTCAAAAAGATCTTCAAAAAAATAGTTAAAACTGGCTTTTCTATTTAAACAAATAATTTTCAAACCAGAATTGGTTTTTTTGTTCATTAAATTATCTTAGCAGACTGTAGGGCTTTTTTTACAATTTCTTTTGTTGTCTCTGTTATTTTTACAAGTGGTAGTCTTACATTATCATCACAAAGTCCTAAAAGTTTTGCAGCATATTTTACTGGACTAGGATTGCTCTCAACAAACAATGAGTGATGAACTGGTTGTAATATTTTATCTAATCTTTCTGCTTCTTTGATTTCGTTATCAGTGTCTGATTTAGAAAATTTTTGAAAATCTGAACAAAGTTTAGGTGCAATATTTGCTGTTACACTAATAGTACCTACCCCACCACGTTTGTTAAATTCAAAAGCATTGTCATCATTGCCTGTTAATTGAATAAAATCTTTACCAATTTTTTCAAGTGTCTGATTAACTCTATCTAAATCACCTGTCGCATCTTTAACACCAACTATATTTTTTAATTCATATAATCTGGCCATTGTATCGACTGACATATCAATGACAGATCTACCAGGGATATTATAAATTATAATTGGAATGCCACACTTGTCATTAATTGCTTTATAATGTTGATACAAGCCTTCTTGGGTTGGTTTATTGTAATAAGGTGTAACTATCAAAGCGCCGTTAGCTCCTGCTTTTTCTGCATGTGTAGTTAAAGAAATCGCCTCCTCTGTTGAGTTGGAGCCTGTACCAGCAATAACTGGAATTTTTCCATTACTTTCTTTTATACATAAATCTATTACTCTTTCATGTTCATCATGACTTAATGTGGGAGATTCACCTGTTGTGCCAGCCGGAACAAGTCCATTGGTACCATTATCAATGTGGAAATGGATTAATTTTATATATGCTTCCTCATCTAGACCATTATTTTTAAATGGTGTAATTAAAGCAACATTTGATCCTTTGAACATAAATACTTATAACATAGTTTAAAGATTCATATACTAAAAGATTATGCTCAAAAAAATATTATTTTTAGGTTTCGCTTTATCAATATTAATATTTTCAAATAATCTCTTTGCTGAAATCAATTCAGTTGTACCCTTAAAAAAACCTGTTTTAAGTAAGGAAGAAATTCAAAAGAAAATATCTATAAATATCCTTAAACCTTTAAAAAAACCCTCGAAAGCTAAAGAGATTAAAATCGAGGAAGTGATAGTTAAAAAAGAGTTAGTTTTAAGAGAAAAAAAATTAAGTTTTAAAATACCAAAGAAAAAACCAACAGTAGCTGGAACTAGGACAGCTAAGAATATTAAGATTTCAAGATATTATAGTAAAAAGGACTTTGGTTTAGCTAAAAAAGCCATTTCAGAAATGCAGAAAAGCAAATGGTCATCTGCGCTTAAAATAGCAAAAAAAGCAAAAGACAAATCAATTTATAATTTTATACAATGGAGACATCTTTTAACCTCTGGTAACCAAGTATCCTTTTATGAATATCAAGTTTTTTTAAATAAGAATTCAGATTATCCTAGAATAGACAGAATTAGATATCTTGCTGAACATAAACTATCAACAGAAAGTGTTTCACCAAAAAAAATAATAAATTGGTTTGGAGAAAAAGATCCATTAAGTGGTTATGGAAAAATGATACTTGGAGAAAGTTACATTTTAGTTGGAGACAAAAATAAGGGTACAAAACTAATTAAAGAAGGCTGGATAACAGCTGATTTATCTAAAAACGAATTAAAATATTTTAGAAAAAAATATAAAAAATATTTAAATGCAGATGACTATATTAAACGAGCTGATTATTTAGCTTGGAACGGTGATCGATGGGATTTACAAAGATTAATAAGATATCTGCCAAAAGATTATGAACTTTTATATAATGCAAGATATCTTTTAATGAGTAAAGGCTATGGGGTTGACCAAGCTATAGCAAATGTTCCTCAAAAATTTAAGAATGACGCTGGATTAAACTATGATCGATTGAAATGGAGAAGAAAAAAAGGACGTGTAGATTCATCAGCAGAAATATTATTGAAAATAAGAAATGATAAAGATTATTTAGTTAGACCTGATAAATGGTGGAAAGAAAGAGAAATTATCTCAAGAGCATTGCTTTATAAAAAGAAATATGAAATTTCATATAAGATTTCAAGTAATCATGGAATGATTGAAGGATCTGAATATGCGGCTGCTGAATGGATGAGTGGATGGATAGCATTAAGTTTTTTAAACGATCCTCTTACTGCTTTAAATCATTTTAAAAATTTTTATGAAAATGTTAGTTATCCAATAAGCTTATCTAGAGGAGCGTATTGGATTGGAAGAGCATATGAAAAAATTGGCGAAAGAGAACAATCAAATAATTGGTACAGAGAAGCCACAAAATATTTAACAACATACTATGGTCAATTAGCTTTTTTAAAATTAAATCCAAATGGAAAATTTGAGTTAGATCAAGACATGCAAATTAATCCAAAATATAGAATTCAATTTTTTAATAAAGAGCTTGTAAGAATTTGTTATCTTCTAGATGAATTAAAGAAAGACAAATATACAAAACATATTTTAAGGCATTTAGCTAACGACAATATAGCTAAAGGTAGTGAAGTTTTGGCCGCAGAATTAGCTACAAGTATAAATAGATATGATTTTGCAATTCAGGTTTCAAAAATTGCATCTTATCAAAAAAGATTTCATAATAAATACAACTACCCAATAATTAGCACTCCTAAATATATTAATAAAAGAAAAATTCCTGAAAGTGCTTTGATCTTATCTATAATTAGACAAGAAAGTGAATTTGATTTAGAGGCTAATAGTCATGCTGGTGCGAAAGGATTAATGCAATTGATGCCTTACACAGCAAAATTAGTTTCAAAACAAGCTAAACTTCCTTATTCAAAATCAAGATTAACAACTGATCCAGAATATAACATTAATTTAGGTTCACATTATATTGCTGGTTTAATTCTACAATATGATGGTGCTTATCCTTTTGCAGTAGCTGCTTACAATGCTGGACCTAATAGAGTTAAATATTGGAAAAAAATAAATAAAGATCCACAAAAAAAACAAGTTGATTATGTTGATTGGGTTGAATTGATAAAATTTAGAGAAACAAGAAATTATGTCCAGCGGGTAATGGAAAATTATAATGTCTATAGATATATTTTGGAACAACGCCCTGTGACCATGAAAAATTTTTTTAAAGATCAACCTTTATTTTAATTGATTGTAATATATTTTAAAATAAATAAACAATGAAAATTTATTGTATCACTCATAAACCTATAGACGGAATTGAATCACTTAATTTAATTCCATTTGGTGTAGGTAAAACAAAATTTCCTGGCAATTATGTAATTGAAAATAATGGTGATAATATAGCTCATAAAAACTATAATTATTCCGAAACATCTTTTCATTATTGGTATTGGAAAAATATCTTAAATCAAAATGTAAAAAATGATTGGTTTGGGATGTGCCAATATAGAAGATATTTTGTTAAATATGAATATAAAGATTTAATCAAAAATTCTGCTGGTATGCAGGGTTACTATCCTTATATAAATAATTTTAATGATTTAGAAAAAATACTGCAGAAAGAACCTTCACCAGAATGGAATGGATTTGATGTAATTCTTTGTGAGCCATGGAGTGTTGCTGTAAATAGTAAAATGAAGTTATTAAAAAAAGGAATTAAATCAATAATTAATGATCCCTTGATTCTTTTTGATAAGAAAAAACAAAATATAAAATTACACTTTGAAATGTTTCATGGTTATGACAACCTAAATAAAGCAATAAATGTATTACCCAAAAAAGATAAAAAAGATTTTATAAACTATATTTCAGAAAATAACATGCTAAGCGGACACTGTATTTTTTTTTCTAATAATACAAAGTTAATCAATAATTTTTATACAGACCTTTTTGATTGGCTTTTTAAATGTGAATCAATTTTTGGATTTAATTTAAAAGGATACGGTAACCAAAGAATATATTCTTTTTTAACTGAGAGATACACACCTTTTTGGTTTAACAAATATGCAAAAGTAAAATACTGGCCTTGGGTTTATTGTGATATAACTAAATTTGAATTTAATTATTAGAGAATATTAATTCTTCAATTATTTTTTTTGTATTAAATTTTTGTTTCCATTTAGGATAATCTTTTTTAAATTTACTTGTGTCAGTTATGTACCAAATATGGTCGCCTATTCTATTTTCTTTAATAATTTTTTTTTTAATTTTAATTTTAGAAATATTTTCAACTAATTCTAGTGCTTCAATTATAGAACAATTAGAAAATCTTCCACCTCCAATATTATAAACTTCTCCATATTTTGGTCTTTTATAAAATTCCCAAAAACAATTAACTAAATCATAACTATGAATATTGTCTCTTACTTGTTTTCCTTTGTATCCAATTAATAAATAGTTTTTTTTAGACAAACTTCTTTTGACTAAATATGACAAAAAGCCATGTAGCTTAGCGCCTCTATGATTTGGTCCGGTTATACATCCACCTCTGAAAGATACAGTTTTTAAACCAACATTTTTTCCATATTCTTGAACTATTAAATCAGCATAAGTTTTTGATACTCCAAAAAAACTATGAGTACAGTTATCTATTGAAAATTTTTCATCGATACCTTTGAATAGATTATCATTTTTTTTTAATTCCCACCGCTTACTTAACTCAATTAATTTGAGTTTATTTGGATTGTCTCCATAAACTTTATTTGTAGACATAAATATAAATGGTGAAGATGCACAGTATTTTTTTGTTAATTCAAGTAAATTTAGAGTTCCTGCTGCATTGATATTAAAATCTAAGTTTGGAAAATTTTTTCCATAATCATGTGAAGGTTGTGCTGCACAATGAACTATTAGACCAATACTCTTTTTATATTTTTTAAATACTTTTTCTAAACCCTGATAATTTCTAATATCTATATGGTTATGTGAGAAATTTTTATTATTTTTTAAAAGATCTTTTTTAATACTTAATGTTGACCCAGCTTTTCCAAAAAAGAAATTTCTTAAATTATTATCTATACCAACTACATCAAAACCCTTATCACAAAAAAAACTTACAGCTTCTGATCCAACTAAACCTGAGGATCCTGTTATTATTACAACTGACACAAATTGTTACTCCAATTAATATTTTATGGCGGAAGAGGAGGGATTCGAACCCTCGGTACAAGTTTCCTCGCACGGTCATTTAGCAAACGACTGGTTTCAGCCTCTCACCCACTCTTCCACTGCGACATTGATATATCCGATTGTATTGAATATTCAATATTTATAAAGTAATTATTGGCTAATAATGAAAAACAAATACTCAATATTTTCTCTTGTTAAAAATGCATTTAACTATCATGAGAATTGGCAAAGAGCATGGAAAGATCCTATGCCTAAAAAAGTATATGATATCGTTATAGTTGGTGGTGGTGGTCATGGTTTAGCTACTGCATATTATTTAGCAAAAAAACACAATATCAATAATATTGCTGTAGTCGAGAAAGGTTGGATTGGTGGAGGAAACACTGGACGTAATACTACAATAATTAGATCAAATTATTTATGGGACGCCAGTGCAGGTTTATATGATCATGCATTAAAAATTTGGGAAGGTTTATCTCAAGAACTAAACTACAATGTAATGTTTAGTCAAAGAGGTGTAATGAACCTTGCACATAATTTACAAGATGTTAGAGATTTAAAAAGAAGAACACATGCAAATAGATTAAATGGAATTGATGCAGTCTACTTAAGTACTGAAGAGGTAAAAAAGTTTTGTCCAATTATAAATACATCGACAGATATTAGATACCCTGTTTTAGGAGGAACTTTACAAAGAAGAGCTGGTACAGCGAGACACGACGCTGTTGCTTGGGGATATGCTAGAGGAGCTGATGCAATGGGTGTTGATATTATTCAAAATTGTGAAGTTAAAGGAATTAAAAGAAATGGAGATAGTGTTGAAGGAATAGAAACAACAAAAGGATTTATAAAAACTAAGAAAGTTGGTGTAGTTGCAGCTGGTCATTCTAGTGTGATAGCTAATATGGCTGGTCTAAGACTTCCACTTGAAAGTAAACCTTTACAAGCTTTAGTTTCTGAGCCTGTAAAACCAATTATTGATACAGTTGTAATGTCTAATGCAGTACATGCTTATGTTAGTCAATCTGACAAAGGGGAATTAGTCATTGGTGCTGGAACAGATGATTATGTTTCTTATACTCAAAAAGGCAGTCATCAAATAGTTGAAGGAACACTAAATGCTATTTTAGAATTATATCCAATTTTCAGTAGAATGAGAATGTTAAGACAATGGGGAGGAATAGTAGATATTTGTCCTGACGCTAGTCCAATTTTAAGTAAAACTTCAATTAAAGGATTATACTTTAATTGCGGTTGGGGTACTGGAGGATTTAAAGCAACTCCTGGATCTGGAGATTTGTTTGCACATACTATCGCAAATGATGAACCACACAAACTTAATGCTGCATTTAATTTAAATAGATTTGTAAGCGGAGACCTTGTTGATGAACATGGGGCTGCAGCGGTTGCTCATTAATGTTTTTAATAAACTGTCCATACTGTGGAGAACGAGATCAGCAAGAATTTAAGGCTGGCGGTGAAGCTCATATCGAGAGACCTAAGCAACCAACAGAATTAAGTGATGATGAGTGGGCAGAATATTTATTTATGAGAAAAAATATTAAAGGTGTTCAATTTGAAAGATGGAACCATGCACATGGTTGTCGTAAATGGTTTAATATGGTTAGAGATACTTCTAACGATGAAATAAAAGCAATTTATAAAATGGGTGAAAAACCACCTTCTCAATAAAATGACTAAAAACTTAAGAGTAAAATCCAGCGAGTACATTGATGAAACTAATAGAATTTCCTTTAAATTTAATGGTAAAACTTACCATGGATTTAAAGGCGATACTTTAGCATCAGCATTACTTGCAAACGATGTTCATTTAGTTGGAAGAAGTTTTAAATATCATAGACCAAGAGGAATTATGACTTCAGGTTCAGAGGAACCAAATGCTATAGTTCAAATACACCCTGGTACCAACAGAACAGAACCCAATGTTAGAGCAACTGAAGTAGAGATTTACGAAGGTTTAGAGGCATCCAGTCAAAATTGTTGGCCAAGTGTAAAATTTGATATTGGCGGAATAAACAATTTTCTCTCTCCTTTTTTTCCAGCAGGTTTTTATTACAAAACATTTATGTGGCCTGCTAGTTTCTGGGAGAAATATGAATTTTTTATCCGACACTCAGCTGGTTTAGGGAAATCACCAACAACAAGTGATCCTGACATTTATGATCACCGTAATGTTCACTGTGATGTATTGGTTGTAGGTGCAGGTATATCGGGAATAATGGCAGCAAAAAATGCAGCTAAAAATAATTTTAAAACATTGTTAGTTGAAGAAAAAAATGAACTTGGTGGATCAACTATTTATGAAAATAATGAATTTAACAAAATTGATAACAAATCCCCTTCAGAGTGGTTAAAAAAAGAAATAGAGGAGCTTAAAAGTATTAAAAATCTTGAGATAAAAACTAGAACAAGTGTGGCCGCTTATCATCAATATAATTATCTTTTGGCTAGAGAAAATCTAACTGATCATTTAGAGGCTAAAAATAAAACAAATAAAATCAGACAAAGACTTCTTAAAATTAGAGCTAAAAAAGTTATTTTGGCCACAGGTGCTTTAGAAAGACCTTTGATATTTAATAATAATGATAGACCAGGAGTAATGCTTTCATCTGCCGTTAAAAAATACAGTGAATTTTATGGAGTTGCTTGTGGTAGTAAAAATGTATTTTTTACTAATAATGATAGTGCCTACGAAAGTGCTTTGTCACTATATAACAAAGGTATAAATGTTGATGCAATTATTGATATAAGAGAACAATCTGAAAGTAAAATTGTTAAAAAAGTAAAAGAAGCAGGTATTAAAATTTACTGGTCACACTCGATTGTTGATACAGCTGGTTATAAAAGACTAAATAGTGTTTCAATCATGAAACTATCTAATGATGGTACTTCAGTTACTGGAAGTAAAATTTCTATTTCATGTGATTGCTTAGGAGTTGCTGGTGGTTGGACACCTGCTGTACATTTATATACACAATCAGGAAGCAAACTTAAATTTGATGAAGAAAAAAAAATTTTCGTACCTAATCAAAATACATCTGAACAAATAAGTGTAGGATCTTGTGGTGGAGATTTTAAAATTAATGAAATCATTAAAAATCTAAATCAAAAGCTTAAAGATACGTTTAATATTAAAGAAACGGATTTAGATAATATTAAAGTTGAGATTGATCAGGAAAATTCAAAAAGAAATATTTGGTTACTTCCTTCTGATAAACCTTTGGGAAAAACTAAACCATTTGTAGATTATCAAAACGATGCAACTGTTAAAGATATCAAATTGGCACTAAGAGAAGGGTTTAGATCTATTGAGCATGTTAAAAGATACACGACTACGGGTATGGGAACTGATCAAGGTAAACTAGGAAATATGCATGCGTTAGGCATAATTGCAGATACAGCCGGCGTTAAAATGGGAGAATTAGGAACAACTACGTTTAGACCTCCTTACACACCATTAACATTTGGAACTATTGTGGGTCGAAATGTAGGAAAGTTTTTTGATATTTTTAGGAGAACACCAATGAATGATTGGCATGTAGAAAATAAAGCTGAATTTGAAAATGTCGGTCAATGGAAGAGAGCATGGTACTACCCTATTAGCGGAGAAACTATGCATCAATCAGTACAAAGAGAAAGTAAAGCTGCTAGAGAAAGTGCCGGTATATTAGATGCCTCTACTCTTGGTAAAATTGATATTCAAGGAAGTGATGCTTCTGAATTTTTAAACAGAGTTTATACAAATGCTTGGTCAAAATTAGCTATAGGAAAATGTAGATATGGCCTAATGCTAAATGAAGATGGTATGGTTTATGATGATGGGGTTACCACAAGATTGGGTGAAAATCATTATATCATGACCACGACAACTGGTGGTGCTGCTAATGTTTTAGGTAAACTTGAAGATTATCTTCAAACAGAATGGCCTGAGCTTGATGTGTATTTAACTTCTGTAACAGATCATTATGCTACAGCTAGTTTATGCGGACCTAATAGTAAAAAAATTCTTAAAAAAATAATTCCTGATTTAGATTTATCAGATGAAAATTTTCCTCACATGTCATTCAAAGAAGCAAATATTGGAAGCATTCAGTGTAGAATAATGAGGATTAGTTTTACTGGAGAACACAGCTACGAAATAAATGTTCAAGCAAGCTATGGAAAAGATTTATGGGAAAAGTGTATGGAGGCAGGAAAAGAGTTTAACATTACACCCTATGGAACTGAAACAATGCACTTATTAAGAGCAGAAAAAGGTTTCATCATTGTTGGTCAAGATACAGATGGAACAATGACTCCTATCGATCTTCAAATGGATTGGATAGTAAGCAAGAAGAAATACGATTTCATAGGAAAAAGATCTCTTTATAGATCTGATACAATGAGAGAAGATAGAAAGCAATTAGTAGGTTTATTGACTGATGATCCAAATATTGTTTTAGAAGAAGGAGCACAAATAGTTTCTGAGTTAAATCAAAGTCCGGTTGAAATGCTTGGACATGTAACATCAAGTTATTTCAGTCCAAACCTAAAGAAATCTATAGCCCTTGCAGTAGTTAGAGGTGGAAAAGATATGATGGGAAAAAAACTTTTTGTGCCCATGGAAAATAAAAATATTAATGTCACTGTTGCGAATCCAGTATTTTATGATGAGAAAAATGAGAGGTTGAATGCTTAACTATAATTCAGTTATTAAAAATGAAATTAAGCAAGAAAGTATTTCTGTAAAGGAAATCTCTCCAGTAATAAAAATTAATTTGAGAGGTAAAAAAAGAGAATTTTTAACAAATGTTGGTAAAAATCTTAATATGATCTTACCTACAGAAGCAAACACTTCAACAACGAGTGATAAATTAACAGCAATATGGCTTAGTCCAGACGAATGGATGATAATCTCAAATGAGTTAGCAAGTAAAGACACTAACAAATCCGATCTATATGAAATATTATTTAATAGTATTTCAAAAACAAATTTAGGTGCTGTTATAGATGTAACAGATCAATTTGTTCAATTAGAACTTAAAGGTGAAAATGTCTATGAAATCTTTTCAGCAGGATCTCCCTTTAATTTTAATGAATTTAAAGAAAAAAAAGGGTCAACAACTCAGACAGTTTTAAATCATGTAGATGTAATTCTGCACCATAAAGATGAAAATATTTTAAATCTGTTTGTTAGAAGATCTTTTGCTGAACACCTTTTCTCATGGATTGAAGACTGTGCTTCAAGATTATAAACTTATTTTTTTCTTCTAAAGTCCCATGGCATTTCAAATTTACCTTGCCAAAGGCCTTTTTTTTCATTTTTAGCATTAATTTCGTTTGATATATATTTTTTTGAGTATTTTCTATAAGCTACTGCATAACCGTTTGAAACTAACCAAGAATTCAGATTTAAATTTTTTTTATAGCACTCTCCAATTAATCTTTTATATCTGTCAATATCCAAAATTTTACAAGTTATTACTTTGTTATTTATTTTTTTTTGTAATTTTTGAGTTGAAATTTTTCCACATGGATAATCTTTAATAAAAGTAAAAAAAATTATTGTTAAATATGGTTTTTTACAAATTTGCTTGGATTCAGGTGCATCAATTCCATACAATCTTATCTTTTTTGAATTAATTTTTATTGTATCACCATCAATAATTTGAGCATTTCCAGAAATTTCTTTAATCACTTCAGACCTAACATCGTTATATGTGAGAATAAAAAAAATCGAACAGATTATAATTAAAATTATCGCTTTCCTTTTTGTAAAAAACATATTTAAAAAATATCAAATATTAGCTAATTTATGTTTAATATAATATTTAACATAAAATAGTAACATCAATGATATCAACCATTGAAAGATAGCCCAAATATAAAAGAAAGTTTTAAAATCTGCATTTAAATACTTTGCAATGTAAAAGGATAAAACCGGTACTATAACATTTCTGGCAATATTATTAACCATGGCTTTTTCAGATTTTTTTAAAGCCATAAAAAATCCATTTGATAAGAAAAATATTGGATAAGCAGGTAAAATAAATGCAGAAATCTTAAGGTACATCGAGCCATGCATAATTACATCTGGGTTTGAAGAAAAGAATTTAGGAACAATGTCTGCACTTATAAAAATAACTACACCAGCGATTAACATTATAAATAGACCATATTTTATTGAGGTAAAATAGGATTGCTCCACTCTATCGTAATATTTCGCACCAATATTTTGCGCTATTATAGAAATTATTGCTGTATTAATTCCTAATATTGGTAACAAAACTACTTGCTCAATTCTTGTGGCAGATCCATACCCTGCTACAGCATATTCACCAAATAACCCAACATATGTAAAAACAACTGTTGCAGCAATAGAATACCCTAATATGGCAATTGTAATTGGCATTGATTGAAAAAAAATATTTTTTAAGAAAAAAAATTTAGCTTTGAAATGGTCTAAAGTTATTTGTTTAATTCTTTGATTATTTAATATTTTTATCAGAATAACAAACAAAGATACAAATTGAGCAATTAAAGTTGCTATCCCAATACCAGTTATTCCTAATGGTGGTATAAATAAAAAACCAAAAATAAAAATTGGATTTAAAATAATGTTTAAGAAAAAAGAAAATATTAGAACATTTCTGTAAGTTTTAGTATCTCCTTCTGCGTGTAAGAATGAATTTAATGCTACTACTAAAATAAATAATATCGTACCTAAAAAAATTACATTTATATATTTAAGTCCAAGAATTGTTACTTCTTGAGAGGAATTCATTAATAAGAATATCTTTTCACCAAAAGAAAATCCTAAAATAGATACAATTACCGAGATTATAATCGAATAAATGATTACATTTCCAAAATAACTTAAAACATTTTTTTCGTTTTTTTCTCCAATACTGCTGCCAATCAATGATGTTCCCGCTACGGTAACTCCAATGGATGTCGCAATAATCAAAAAATATATCGGAAAAGACTTGCTCAAAGCTGATAAGGCCTCTGGTGATATTTTTCCTGCATAAAAAGTATCTACGATTGTATAAAGTGTTTGGAATAAGGTTCCTACACTTGCTGGTACAGCAAGTTTTCTTACTAACAACGAAACTTCATCTTTTAATAAATTCATTAATTTAAGATTTGTTAATACTCTTTTTGGAAGATATGTCTTTTTCCTGCTTTTTTAGCAAGATTAATTTGTTTTTGTCTCATCCTAAATCTTGATTTTTGATGATCTGTTAGATTATCGTGACAATTTGGACATGAAACACCCTCTTCATATTTTTTTGATTTTTTATCCTTACGAGACACAGGCTTCCTACAACCGCTACACATTGAGTAAGAACCAACTTTTAGACCATGTTTTAAACTTATCCTGTTATCAAAAACAAAGCATTCACCTCTCCATAAACTTTTTTTCTTATTTGTTTTTTTAAGATAATTTAAAATTCCACCATTTAACTGATAAATGTTATTAAACCCTTTATTCTCCAAATATACAGATGCCTTTTCACAACGAATTCCACCAGTACAAAACATAGCTATAGGTTGATTTTTTTTTAATTTTTTCAGATATTTTGGAAAATCTCTAAAGTTATCAACATCAGGATTGATTGCTCCCTTAAATGTTCCAACATCGTACTCAAATGGTTTTCTCGCATCTATAAGAACAGTATCCTTTTCTTTAATCAGCTTATTCCATTTGATTGGATCTACATGGCTATCCTTTTTCTTTATTCTTTTGTTTAAAATTAAATTCATAGGAACAACCTCGTTTTTGATTTTCACTTTAGGTTTATGAAATGGTTGGAATAAGCTTTTAGACTTATTGCTGCTGTTAAATTCTTTAAATTTAAAAGCTCTTTTTAAATTGTTAATTGTGAATTTAATGTCTGCAGCTTTACCAGAGATAGTTCCATTTACCCCTTCTTTAGAGATAATTATCGTACCTCTAATGTTTTTCTTTTTTAAAGTTTCTAATAAAATTTTTTGATTTTTCTTTAGATAAGAAATTTTAACAAATTTATAAAAACCAACTACTTCAAACATTATAATTTTCTACAAACAGTCATTCCGTCACCAAGAGGAATTATTAACTTTTCAACTCTTGTATCCTTTGAGATATGACTATTAAACTCTTTAATATTTTTAGTAAATTTATCATTATTGTTTTCATTCACAACTTCTCCATACCATAAAACATTATCAATGATTATTAGACCATTTTTTTTCAATAATTGTAAAGAACGTTCATAGTATTCAATATAATTCATTTTATCAGCATCAATAAAAACTAAATCAAACTTTTCATTTTTAATTTCATCTAAACTTTCTAAAGCAGGTTTAATTAATGTTTTTATTTTATGGTGTTGATTAGCTTTTTTAAAAAAATCTATTGCAATTTTATTAGTTTCTTCATTTTTATCTAAAGCAATTATTTTGCCATCATCTGATAATGCCAAAGCCATAGATAATGTACTTAATCCTGTAAATGTACCTATCTCTAAAACTTTTTTGATATTTGAAATTTTTATAATTAAATGCAGAAATTGACTTTGTGAAATTGAGATTTGCATTCTTTTGATATCACCAAGAGATGCGTTATAATCAATTATTTCTTTTTGGACTGGGTGTAAATTAAATCCATGACTTAAAATATACTCTTGGAGTTCTTTAGTTATATTTAGGTCTGAACCCATAAATTCTAAAGTTTTTTCTTTAAAATCTCATTAACTAATTGAGGATTTGCTTTTCCACCAGAAACTTTCATAACTTGACCTACAAAGAAACCAAATAATTTAACTTTACCTGATTTATATTCTGTAGCTTTGTCTCTGTTATCATCAATAACCTTATCTATCAGTGCCTCAAGTGCTTTTGGATCACTCTCTTGTTTTAAACCTTTTTCTTCAACGATTTTCTGAGGATCTTTGTCGCCTTTCATCATTTGTTCGAAAACTGTTTTTGCAATTTTTCCAGAAATTGTTCCGTCTTTAATTAAATTAATTAATTTTGATAAGTTGCCTGCGCTTATAGGGCTTTCAGATATTTCTAAATTTTTTTCATTTAACGCTGCAAATAATTCACCAATTATCCAATTTGTTGCAAGTTTTACATCAGACTTCTTAATTACATTTTCAAAGTAATTTGATGTTTCAATATCAGAAACTAAAATGTTTGCTTCATAAGGAGATAACTTGAATTTTTCTATAAATCTTTTTTTCTTTTCATCTGGTAGCTCTGGAATTTCTGATTTTAAGTTTTCAATAAAATCATCTGAAACTTCTAATGGCAATAAGTCTGGATCTGGAAAATATCTATAATCATGAGCATCTTCTTTTGATCTCATTGATCTAGTTTCATTCTTTTTAGTATCAAAAAGTCTTGTTTCTTGATCAATCGTTTGACCATCCTCAATTAAATCAACTTGTCTATTAGCTTCGTATTCAATTGCCATCTGCATGAACTTTATTGAGTTAACATTTTTGATCTCACATCGGGTTCCAAACTCTTTTGAACCTTTTTTTCTAACAGATACATTTACATCGGCTCTCAAAGATCCTTCCTGCATGTTTCCATCACAGGTGCCTAAATATCTCATTATAGATCTTAATTTTTTAATATATGCATTTACTTCATCTGGGGACCTTAGGTCGGGTTTACTTACAATTTCCATTAAAGCCACACCTGATCTATTTAAATCTACAAAAGTATTTTTAGGATCTAAATCATGAATACTTTTACCGGCATCTTGCTCCAAGTGTAATCTTTCTATACCTACCTCTTTTTGACCATTTGGCATATCAAGTATTACTTTACCCTCACCTACAATTGGATCTTTGAATTGTGAGATTTGATATCCCTGAGGTAAGTCTGCATAAAAATAATTTTTTCTATCAAAGACAGATCTCTTATTGATTTTAGCTTTTAAACCAATTCCTGTTTTGATAGCTTGTTTTACGCAATACTCGTTTATTACCGGCAACATTCCTGGAAATGCTGCATCAACTAAACTTACTTGAGTATTTGGCTCAGCTCCAAATTTGGTTGCCGATGTTGAAAATAATTTTGACTCAGATGTAACTTGTGCATGAACTTCTAAACCAATGACAACTTCATATTGATTATCATGTCTATTAATTAGATATTCAGATTTGTTCTTACTCACTTAATCCACCAATCATTAATATTGTTTTTAAAATTAATTTTTTCTTCCATAGCATATGCAATGTTTAAAATATTTTGTTCATCAAAAGCTTTACCAATTATCTGTAATCCTAATGGATATCCTTTAGCATCATGGCCTGCGGGTATAGAAATTCCAGGTAAACCTGCTAAATTTACAGGAACAGTAAAAATATCATTTAAATACATTGAAACCGGATCATTTGTTTTTTCACCAATTTTAAACGCAGAACTTGGAGTAGATGGGGTTAGAATTGCATCAACTTTTTTATAAGCATCATCAAAATCATTTTTAATAAGTTTTCTTACCTTTTGTGCTTTAAGATAATAAGCATCATAATATCCTGAAGATAAAACATAAGTTCCAATCATTATTCTTCTTTGAACCTCAGCACCAAATCCTTCAGATCTAGTTTTTTCATACATATCAATAAGAGTTTCTCCTTCAGCTCTAAAACCATATTTAACACCGTCGTATCTAGCCAAATTAGATGAGGCCTCTGCTGGTGCTACTATGTAATAAGTTGGTAGTGCATAATTAGTATGTGGTAGAGATATATCGATTATCTCAGCACCACAATCTTTTGCGTATTCAATACCTTTTTTCCATAGGTCTTCTATTTCTTTAGGCATGCCATCTACTCTATATTCTTTGGGAATTCCTATTTTTTTACCTTTAATATCTTTTGTTAATTCTTTGCTATACTCGTTTCTTTTAAAATCTATTGAAGTAGAATCTTTTTCATCATAAGTGCTAATAACTTCCTGTAACAATGCGCAATCTTTTACATTTTGTGCCATTGGACCAGCTTGATCTAGGGATGATGCAAATGCTACAATACCGTATCTAGAGCAACTACCATAAGTAGGTTTTAATCCGACAGTTCCAGTAAATGAAGCAGGCTGTCTTATAGATCCACCTGTATCTGTTCCAATAGTTATTGGTGTTAATTGAGCTGCTACAGCAGAAGACGATCCACCAGAGGATCCTCCTGGAACTAAATTCTTATCAATTGGGTTTTGTACATTACCAAAAAAACTAGTTTCATTAGATGAACCCATTGCAAATTCATCACAATTTAATTTACCCATTAGGATAGCTCCTTCATTCCAAATGTTTTGTGTGACTGTTGACTCGTATGTTGGAACAAAGTTATTTAAAATCTTACTACCTGCCGTAGTTCTTAAATCTCTTGTACAAAATAAATCTTTTACAGCCATTGGAATGCCGGGTAATTTCAGATCAAGATTAGGTTTTTCATCAAATTTTTTTGCTTTATTTAAAGCATTTGCATAATCTTCAGTTATATATGAATTTAATTCTTTTGATTTTTTTGATCTTTCAACAAATGCTTTAGTAACTTCACTTGAGGAAAGTTTTTTACCTTTTATATTTTCTACTAACTCAGATAATGATTGTTTAGTTATATCTGACATTATTCAATTACCTTTGGTACTACAAAATAATCTTCATTTTCCTTAGGAGAATTTTTTATTACTTGATCTCTTAAGTTTTTACTTTTTACTTCATCTGACCTTAGTTTTAGAGTTGTTTCAGCAACAGAAGTTAATGGTTCAACATTCTCAGTTTTTAATTCGTTAAGTTTTTCAATAAAATCGAAAATTGAATTTAAATCTTCTGCAAGTTTCTCTGCTTTTTTCTCATCTACAGAAATTCTTGATAGTTTAGATATGTGCTTTATTGTTTTAAGATTGATGCTCATATGGTATTTAAATATGTCGCAAACTATCACTTAAGTTTAAAATATACAATATGATCACTATTGAAGAATTCAAAAAAAAACAGTCTGAAACCTCTAGATTGATTGGTTTAGATCTTGGTTCAAAAAGAATCGGTGTATCAATTTGTGATGAAAAACAGTCAATAGCCACACCTTTTAAAACGATCAATAAAACCAATAATGATGATCTAATCAACGAATTAAAAAAAATAATAGAGGAAAACAATATTAAAGGAATTATCATTGGATATCCAATTAACATGGATGGTTCATTAGGTCCTTCTGCTCAATCAGTAAGTGATGTATCTAAAAATATAGACCAAAATATTGATGTAGAAGTTTGCTTATGGGATGAAAGACTTTCAACTGTTGGTGCATTTAATCTATCTAGCCAGCTTGATGTTAATGTTTCTAAGCGTGAAAAAAACATAGATCAAAATGCAGCTGCATTTATTCTTCAAGGAGCTATAGATTATTTAAATAATTAATCCTTGCCATTTAAGGGCTTTATAGCTATAGAGTTAATTTTAATGGCAATTAAAACCAATAAAGCTATTAAAATCTCACAAAAACATCTGTTAGGTATCCAAGATTTATCAGTTAATGATATTAGTTATATCCTGGATGAGTCAGAAGCTTTCATAAAATTAAATCAGAGTAAAAATAAAAAAATTGATGTGTTAAGAGGTAAAACACAAATAAATTTATTCTTTGAGCCATCAACTAGAACTCAAAGCTCATTTGAACTTGCTGGAAAAAGACTTGGTGCGGATGTTATGTCAATGAATATGGGTAACTCTGCAATTAAGAAAGGTGAAACTTTGATTGATACGGCAATGACCTTAAATGCAATGCATCCTGATATAATTGTGATCAGACATCAAGACTCTGGTGCATGTAATCTATTATCTCAAAAAGTTAATTGTGTCGTATTAAATGCTGGTGATGGAAGACGCGAACACCCTACCCAAGCATTATTAGATGCATTAACAATTAGAAATCGAAAAAAAAAAATTCAAGGATTAAAAATAGCAATATGTGGAGATATACTTCATTCAAGAGTAGCTAGATCAAATATTTATCTTCTTACAATGTTAGGAGCTGAGGTTAATATAGTTGCTCCATCTAACCTGATGCCAAAGGAAATTGAAAAATTTGGTGTAAATACTTTTACTGATATGAAAAAGGGACTCAAAGATTGTGATATTGTGATGATGCTCAGATTACAAAATGAAAGGATGACCAGTTCATATCTTTCATCGAACAGAGAGTACTACGAATATTATGGATTAACACCAGATAAACTTGATCATGCAAAATCAGATGCTTTAATTATGCATCCTGGTCCAATGAATAGAGGAATTGAAATTGATACAAGATTAGCTGATGACATAAACAAGAGTGTAATTAAAGAACAAGTTGAATTAGGTGTTGCTGTAAGAATGGCATGTTTAAAAATATTTTGTGAATAGATGAAAAAACAATACTTTATAAATGCAAACATTATAGATCCTCATAATTCCATAAACGAAAATGGTGGATTAATAATTGGAGAAGACGGAAAGATAGAAGCGATAGGAAAAAAGGTAAATACAAACAATTTACCAACTAGAGAAAAACCTACTGACTTAAAAGGTAAATATATATTTCCTGGTATAGTGGATATGAGAGTTTTTGTAGGCGAGCCAGGATATGAATATAAAGAAAATTTTAGGACTTTAAGTAATGCAGCATTATCTGGAGGAGTAACTTCCGTCGTAACCATGCCTAATACAGATCCAATTATAGATAATGTATCAATTGTAGATTTTTTAAAAAGAAGAGGACGTGATAAGTCTAAAATAAATATCTTTCCTTGCGCTTCATTAACTCAAAACACTGATGGCACCAATATGACTGAATTTGGGTTACTAGCTAAAAAAGGAATTATTGCTTTTACTGACGGAGTAAAAACAATTCAAAATACTAGACTTATGTCTAGAATTATGAATTCAGCTAAAGATTTGGGATGTCTTATAATGCAACATGCAGAAGATTATGATTTAGCTAAAAATGGCATGATTAATTCTGGTATTATTGCAACAAAACTAGGCTTATCAAGCATACCAGATATTGCCGAAAGAATTATAATAGAAAGAGATCTTACTCTCTTAGAAAAAACTAAATGTCGATATCATATATCTCAACTATCAGCAGGTAAATCTGTAGATATAATTAAGGAGCGTAAACAAAATGTTAAATTTACTTGCGGTGTATCAATAAATAATCTCTCATTAAATGAAAACGATATTGGAGATTTTAGAACATTTTTAAAATTATCACCTCCACTAAGAAGAGAAGAAGATCGAGAAGCTTTAGTTCAAGGATTAAAAGATAAAACTATTGATGTAATTGTTTCTGACCATAAACCTGAAGATGAGGAATCTAAAAGATTAACTTTTGCACAAGCTGCAACGGGTGCATCTGGTATTGAAACTTTGTTATCTTTAAGTTTAGAATTGTTTCATAATGGATCCGTAAAACTTGAAACTATAATTCAAGCTTTAACCTCTAACCCAGCAAAAATATTAAAAATAAATAAAGGGAACTTGTCTATAGGTAATGATGCAGATTTTTGTATAGTAGATATCAATAAACCATGGATTGTAAAAAAAGAAAATTTAATCTCTAAATCTAAAAATACATCAATTGAAGATAAGAAACTTCAAGGAAAAGTAACCAATACATTTGTAAAAGGTATAGAATTATTTAAAATATAAAAATGGAACTTTTTATAATAGGTATAATCTCATACCTAATGGGATCAATTCCTTTTGGATTAATTTTAACTAAAGTATTTTTAAAAAAAGATATTAGAGAAATCGGTTCTGGTAATATTGGCGCAACAAATGCTTTAAGAACTGGTAACAAATCAATTGGTTATTCAACACTAATACTTGATGTGTTAAAAGCAGTAATACCTGTTTTATACGTAAAAATTAATTTCCCTGATGCTATCTATATTTCAGCTTTATGTACTTTTATAGGTCATGTGTTCCCTGTATGGTTAAAATTCAAAGGTGGTAAAGGTGTAGCAACATATGTTGGGATACTTTTTTCTTTAAATATTATTTTTGGTTTGGTGTTTGGGGTTTGTTGGTTAATAATTTTTTTTATTTATAAATATTCATCCTTAGCTTCCTTGATAGGATCACTTTCTATACCTGCTTATATTTTAATTATGGAAGGATCAGAAAATGTATTTTTTTACCTAATAATGTTTATTTTAATATTTTTTACCCACAGAGAAAATATTAAACGCCTGAAAAATAAAGAAGAAACAAAGACAAAAATTTATTAATTTGACTATCAAACTCTTTTGAGTAGTTTGTTATTTTATGAATCTAGTCATAGTTGAAAGCCCTGCTAAAGCTAAAACAATTAATAAATATTTAGGGGATAACTATACCGTATTAGCAAGCTATGGTCATATTAGAGATCTTCCATCAAAAAATGGATCTGTTGATCCTGATAAAAATTTTAAAATGGAATGGGAAGTTGATAGCTTTTCAAAAAAATATCTTAAAGAAATTACAGATGCTGCAAAAGATTCTTCGAAAATAATTCTTGCTACTGACCCAGATCGTGAGGGAGAGGCTATAGCTTGGCATGTAAAAGAGTATTTAGATGAAAAAAAACTTTTAAAGGACAAAGAAATTGAACGTGTAGTATTTAATGAAATAACAAAAAAAGCTGTCACACATGGTATTGAAAATCCAAGACAGATAGAGCCTCTATTAGTCGATGCTTACATGGCTAGAAGAGCGCTAGATTACCTGGTTGGATTTAATATATCACCAATACTGTGGACTAAATTACCTGGTTCAAAATCTGCGGGTAGAGTTCAATCTGTTGCACTTAAATTGATTACTGAAAGAGAGCATGAGATTGAATTATTCAAGCCTGAAGAATTTTGGACTTTAAGTGTTAATTTTCAGGATAAAAATAAAAGTAACATTACAGCAAGTATTTCTCAACTTGATGGAGAAAAAATTGAAAAATTTTCATTTAAAAATAAAGAAGAAATTGAAAAGGCAATTGCTAACATTAAGAATAAAAAATTTAATATAACTGATATTTCTTCTAAAGTTGTGAGTAGAAATCCTTCAGGGCCATTTACTACTTCAACGCTTCAGCAAGTTGCTTCTAGCAGATTAGGTTTTGGTGCATCAAGAACAATGCAAATAGCACAAAAACTTTATCAAGGAATAGAAATTGAGGGAGATACAGTAGGGTTAATTACTTATATGAGAACAGATGGAACTAATTTATCAGCGGATGCTGTCTCTGATTTTAGAAATTTTATTAAAAAAGAATATGGAAACGAATACTTGCCAGAAAATCCAAATAATTACTCGGGAAAAAAAGCAAAAAATGCTCAAGAAGCTCATGAAGCAATAAGACCGACTGATATTAATAGAAATCCAGATTCTGTTAAAAAGTATTTAAGTTCTGACCAACAAAAATTATATTCTTTAATTTGGTCTAGAGCTCTATCGTCTCAAATGGAAACAGCAAAATTTGATAGAAATACAATAACAATTGAATCTGAAGATAGCAAAACGATATGTAAATCAAGTGGATCAGTTTTGAAATTTGATGGATTTTTAAAAGTTTATTCAAATCAAAGTAAAGATGATGATGAGCAAATTTTGCCTGAGATGTCAAAAGGACCAATTAATATAGAAGCCCTTATTGATGAACAGCATTTCACCCAACCTCCCCCACGGTACTCTGAGGCAAGTTTAGTTAAAAAATTAGAGGAGCTAGGAATTGGTAGACCCTCAACTTACGCAAGTATAATTTCAACAATAGCAAATAGAGGTTATGCAGAAATAGTTAATAAAAGATTTTTCCCAACTGATAGAGGTAAATTAATTTCTGCATTTTTAGAAAAACTATTTTCAAAGTATGTGGATTATAACTTCACAGCTGGACTAGAGGATCAGCTAGATGAAATAACTTCTGGAAAAGAAAGTTGGTTAAAAGTTCTAGAGATGTTTTGGAAAGACTTTAATAGTAATGTTTCAGAGGTAAAAGAAAAAAGAACCAGAGAAGTTTTGGATCTTTTAAATGATAGTTTGGGAGCATTAATATTTGACACTGATAATGAAGGAAAGATAGTTAGAAAATGTCAGTTATGTAATACTGGTTCATTAAGTTTAAAAAATAGTTTTAGAGGAGGTGCTTTTATTGGATGTTCAAACTATCCAGAATGTAAATTCACAAGACCATTGTCAAAAGCAAAAGCTGCAGCTCAGTCACAATTAGCAGAACCAAAATTTCTTGGAAAACACGAAAATGGAAATGATATTTTTTTAAAAAATGGAAGATTTGGTCCTTATCTTCAATATGAAAAGGTTATTGAAGAAAATATTGAAGAAGAAAAACCTAAAAAGAGAAAAAAATCAAAAAAAAAGAAAACTGAAGTAAATGAACTACTAAAAAATGTATCAATTCCAAAAGGAATTGAATTAGAAAGTATAGATTTAGAAAAAGCTAAATTTTTATGCTCACTTCCTAAATCACTAGGTATTAATCCAGAAAATCAAAGAGAAATCACCTTAAATACAGGTAGATTTGGTCCTTATTTGAAATGCGAGAATAAATCGGCAAGAATAGAAAACGTCGATGAAATTTTTTCAATAGGGTTAAACAGAGCTATTACTCTTATAGCTGAAGCAAAACCAGGAAGAATGTCATCATCAATTATTAAAGATTTAGGTGAACACCCTGAAGATAAGAAACCTGTGAGAATAATGAAGGGACAATATGGGCCTTACATAAAATACAAATCATTAAATGCAACAATACCTGAGGAAAAAGACCCAACTGAAATCACAATGGAAGAGGCTCTAATTCTTATTGAGAAAAGAAGAGAATACGATAAGAATAAGAAGCAAAAAAAACGAAAACCTAAATAAAAAAAATATTTAACGGATTGGTTTAAGAAAAAAGAAAAATGAATTTTGAAGAGAGCCTAATTAAAAATAAAATAAAACTTCCAGAGCCAAAAGCTCCTGTTGGTTCATACGTAGCCACGAAAATAGCTGGGAAACTACTATATATTTCAGGTCAAATTTCAATCTCAGAAAATGGAGAATTAATGAAAGGTAAGTTAGGTAAGGAATTATCTACTGAGGATGGATATAAGGCTGCTGAAAGATGTGCTTTAAGTATAGTATCACAAGTTAAAAGTGCATGTAATGGAGATTTAAATAAAATTAAATCATGTATTAAATTAACTGGATTTGTAAATTCTACAGATGAGTTTACTGATCAGCCAAAAGTTGTAAATGGAGCATCTGATCTAATCGCTTTAATTTTTGGTGAAGCTGGCATGCATACTAGAGCTGCTGTAAGCACTAATAGTTTACCCTTAGGTGTATCAGTTGAGGTTGATGCAATTTTTGAATTAAATTAATACTATCTTCCAATTCCAAAATATTTAAAACCCATCTTTTTAATCTTATCAGGAGAAAAAATATTTCTCATATCGTAGATAATGAGATTTTTATTTTTAGAAAATTTTTTAAAATTTATTGATTTAAAATCATTCCATTCAGTATGAATTATAATTAAATCTGATCCTTTAATAGAATCTTGTATAGAATTTGAGAATTTAACATTTTTAAACTTACTAAATTCTTGTTTAAAACCAGTTGGATCAAAGTATTTTATTTGAGCGCCTCTTCTTGATAAATAAGGGATCAATTTTAAACTTGAAGAATCTCTCATATCGTCTGTGTTAGCTTTAAATGTTACACCTAAAAAAGATATTTTTTTATTTTTAACTTTATTTTTTAAAATTAAATTAACTCTTTTTTGTAATATATCTGATCTAATTTCATTAGATTTAATTACACTTTTTATTACTGATAAATTAGTTTTAAATTTATCCGCTGTAGAAACAATTGCTTTAGTATCTTTTGGAAAACATGATCCACCATAAGCCGGTCCTGCTCTTAAAAATCTACTTCCAATTCTTTTATCGAGACCTATACCTATGGAAATATCCTCAACATCAATCCCGGTTTTTTCACATAAATTTGCTATTTCATTAATAAATGTAATTTTCGTTGCTAAAAAAGCATTTGATGCATATTTAATTAATTCTGCAGCTCGTCTATTTGTAGATACAAACTTTGCACCTTTGGATATTAATGGTGAATATAGATTTTTTAATATTTTCTTAGATTTTTCATCATTACAACCAATAACAACTCTATCAGGATAAATAAAATCTCGTATTGCCTCTCCTTCTCTTAAAAATTCTGGATTTGAAACTACAGAGAAATATTTTCTACTTACCTTTTTGGAAATAATCTTCTCTACTTCATCACCTGTTGTTACAGGAACAGTAGATTTATTGATTATAATTTTAAATTTATTTACAGATTTAGAGATTTCTTTTGCTGCAGAATAAACTTGGCTAAGATCTGCGCTATTACTATTTCTTTTGGTTGGTGTTCCTACACATACAAAAACAATATCAGATTTTTTTATTGATTCTTTTAAGTTTATTGAAAAATTTAGTCTTTTATTTTTATAATTTTTTAAAACTAATTCTTCCAAACCAGGCTCATAAATAGGTATGATACCTTTTTTTAAATTATTAATTTTGTTATTATCTTTATCTACACATATAACATCATTACCTAAGTCAGCAAAACAAACGCCACTTACTAAACCTACATAACCGGTGCCAATCATACATAATTTCATAATTTACCTATTACTTTAGAAGAATTGATGTAACCCGTCATTGTTCCACAATCAAGATATTTTCCCTCAAAATTGTGAGCTACAAATTTTTCTTTATTATTTATTAATTCTTGAATTGCATCCGTTATATGAATTTCATTTCCTTTACTTGGTTTTAAAGATTTAAGTTTCTTAAAAATTTTACGTGGAAGTATATATCTGCCTATTACCGCATTATTTGATGGTGCATTTTTAAGAGATGGTTTTTCTACCACACCATCAATTAGATAATCTGTTTTATTTAATTTTTTATTTAATTTATAAATGCCCCATCTAGAGACAGTTTTTTTATTTACTTTCATAGAAGCCATAACAGAGGCTTTATATTTCTTATGAGATCTAATCATGGCTTTTGAGCAATTTTTTTTAATTATTAGATCATCAGGTAACAGCATCAAAAAATATTTATTTTTAATATATTTTTGTGTTTTAAGGACAGCATCACCAGTGCCTTTAGGAATATTTTGATATACAAATTTTATTTTTTTTTTATATTTTAGTAATTTTTTATACTCATCAATTATTCTTTTATCTTTCTTTTTTTTAATAATGTTTTGATAAAATTTATCACTGTAAAAGTATTTTTTAATCATTTGTTTCTTGATAGATATTATAAAAACTATTTCTTTAATTCCTGCATCAATACATTCATCAAGAATATACTCAATTCCAGGCTTACCGTTTATAGGTAGAAGCTCTTTAGCGAATACACTGGTTAAAGGAAGCAACCTAGTGCCTAAACCAGCCAAAGGAATAATTGCTTGTTTAATCATTTAAATGTTTTACTTATTAAATATTTTAATACAAATGAAAATTTTATTAAACAATATTTCATTATTTGAATCATTAAGGCCATTTAATGACCTTGGCTTTGTTCCTACTATGGGTGGAATACATAAGGGTCATTTGTCACTAATAGATAAATCAAATAAACTTTGTAAAAAAACAATTGTAAGTATTTTTGTTAATCCAAAACAATTTAATAACAAAAAAGATTTAAGATCCTATCCAAGAAATATCAAAAAGGATTTAAAAATTCTTAAAAAAAGCAAAAAAGTTGATTTTGTTTATCTTCCTAAATTTAAAGACATATACAAAGATAAAAAAAAATCACAAATTAGATTACTTAAAAAAGATAAAATTTTGTGCGCAAAGTTTAGAAAAGGTCATTTTGAAGGTGTTTTAGATGTGATGAATAAACTAACTAAAATTATAAACCCACAAAAAATATTTTTGGGAGAAAAAGATTTTCAACAATTGTATTTGGTAAAAAAACAACTAGAAAGAATATATAAAACCAGTGTCATTCCTTGTAAAACAATTCGCGATAGGAATAATGTAGCACTTTCATCAAGAAACCTTCTTTTAAATAAATCTAGTTTAGTCATTGCAGCAAAAATTTATAAAAAACTAGTAAGTATTAAAAAAAATATTAAAAATAAGAAACAAATTTCGAGCTTTTTAAATCTTCAAAAAAAAGAATTAAAAAATAATTATAAAATAAAAATTGATTATTTAGAATTAAGGAATATAGAAAATTTAAAAATTTCAAGTACAAAAAAAAATTCAAGATTATTTATTGCTTATTATTTAAACAATATTAGGTTAATTGATAACCTGTAATTTTATAAAAAGTAAGCTCCAACTCCCAAGAAAGAAACAAAACCAATTACATCTGTAATTGTTGTAACAAAAACACTTGAAGCAATCGCTGGATCTATGCTCATTTTTTTTAGAGTAAAAGGAACTAGTATGCCAAATAATCCAGCTATGATCATTGTTAGTACCATTGATATTGCTATAATCAGTGAAAGGATGCTGTCTTGAAACCATATCTGAACAATTAAAGCACTTATAGCTGCAAATATAATTCCATTTAAAATACCAATAGAAAACTCTTTAAATACATTTGATGAAAAATTATTTTGAGTTAAATCATTTGTAGCTATAGTTCTTACTGTAACTGCAAGTGTTTGCATTCCGGCATTTCCTCCCATTGAAGCTACAATAGGCATCAAGAAAGCTAATACTATCATTTGTTCGATTGTTGCTCCAAATAAACTAATGCACCATGTGGCTAGAAAGGCAGTAAATAAATTAAGCAAAAGCCAATTGAATCTTCTTTTTGTCTTTTTTACAACCCCATCCGTAATTTCTTCATCTCCTACCCCTGCTAATCTTAAAGCATCTTCCTCGGCTTCTTCTTTCAAGACTGTTAAAACGTCATCGTTCATAATCATACCAACTAATTTGTTATTTTTGTCTACAACGGCGGCTGAATTTAAATTGTAATTTTCAAATAAGTTAGCAACTTCCTCTTTATCCATTTCAACAGGAATTAATAATTGAGATTCTGACATAATTGTTGCCATTTTAGTATCTCGAGGTGTTGTTAAAACTCTAGATGAGGGAACAGTACCTATTGGTTTAAAATGCTCATTAACAATAAAAATTTCTAAAAACTCCTCTGGTAAATCTTTGTTTTCTCTTAAATAGTCAATTGTTTGACCTACAGACCAATTACTTGGTATAGCTGTAAATTCACGCTGCATGAGTCTAGCAGCAGTGTCTTCTGGATAGCTCAAGCTTTCTAATAGAGCAAATCTATCTTTAGGGGGTAAAGAGCTAAGGATTGCATTTTTATCCTCTTCAGGAACATTTTCTAATATAGATATAGCATCGTCTGACTCTAAACCTTTTAGAATACTTACTATAGATTCTGAAGATAAATAGGTAATAATTTCCGATTGAATAGACTCATTTAATTCAACAAAAACCTCTGGATCAATATTGAAATTATTTAGTTTAATTAAACTTTCTCTATCTCCTTCGCTAAGGTGTTCGATAATATCTGCAGCATCTGCAGGGTGCATTTCATTAAATGAATTGGTAATAAATTGAGCATCATTGTTAGCTATTTTGCTAGTAACAACTCTTATATATTCTTTGTTAAACTCAAAATTTACTTTTTTATCTTTAGTTTTTTTAGTTAAAGACATAAATCTACCTATAATTTAGATTTGCACTATTAATACATAATAAAGATAATACAAATTATAAATGAACATAGAGATCAAAAAGTCAATAAAACCAGTAAATTATTTTGATGCTATTAATATACTAGAGTCAAGATTAAAGGATTTATATGAAAATAATGAGCAAGAATTAATTTGGACTTTAGAGCATAATGAAGTTTTTACAGCAGGAACTTCTTATAAAGAAAATGAGATTATTGATAAATCCATTGAAATATTAGAAACGAATAGAGGTGGTAAAATTACTTACCATGGGCCAGGCCAGTTAATTTGTTATTTTGTTTTAGATTTAAGAAAAAAAAAGGATATCAGAAAATTTATAACAATTATTGAAAAAACAATAATTCAAACTTTAAAATTTTATAAAATAGAAACTTTTCCAGATAAAGATAATATTGGAATATGGCATAAATCTAATAATGAAGTTAAAAAAATTGCTGCAATAGGTATAAGAGTTAGCAAATGGATTGCCTATCATGGTTTTGCAATAAATATAAATAATGATCTGGAAAATTATAAAAAAATTATACCATGTGGTATTTCAGATAAAGGTGTAACTAATTTAAAAAATATTTTAGATCAGGATT
>CACKZG010000001.1 GCA_902604545.1 uncultured Pelagibacteraceae bacterium | reverse complement strand
GCTTCCATTTTTTATCTCTTTTTTTTGTAACTTTAGTTCCTGGCATACCCATAGTTGATCTACCTTTTGGATAAAGCTTATTTTTTACATCATACTGCCTTATTTTTGGATTTAATGTAATTTCTAATTCAGTGCTTTCTAATTTTCTTATTTCATCTCGTATTTTAGCTGCTTCTTCAAATTCTAAATTAGATGCTGCTTCTTTCATTTTTTTATCTAGTGCTTTGAGATGTTTTTTGAGATTTCCCCCAACATTAGAGCCTTCACTTATTTTAACGTAGTCTTTCTCATACACACTTTCAAGAATATCGCTAATTTCTTTTTTTACCGATTTTGCATCTATTTTGTGTTTCTTATTGTAAGCTAATTGAATTTTTCTCCTTCTATCAGTTTCTGCAATTGCTTTTTTTATACTTTTTGTTTCTTTGTCAGCATACAAAATTACTTTACCATCAACATTTCTTGCAGCCCTACCAATTGTTTGAATTAAAGAAGTTTCAGATCTCAAGAATCCCTCTTTATCAGCATCCAAAATTCCAACTAATGCACATTCAGGAATATCCAATCCTTCTCTCAATAAGTTAATTCCAACTAAAACGTCAAATACACCCATTCTTAAATCTCGCATGATTTCAATTCTTTCAAGTGTATCAATATCTGAGTGGAGGTATCTTACTTTGACTCCATTCTCATGAAGATATTCAGTTAAATCCTCAGCCATTTTTTTAGTTAGTGTGGTTACTAATACTCTATGATTATTTTCTATAACTCGCTTACATTCATGCATTAAATCATCGACCTGATTTTTTGCTGGACGTATTTCTACAGGTGGATCTATTAAACCTGTTGGTCTTATAACTTGATCAATAAATTTACCTTTTGTTTGTTCTAGTTCCCATGGACCAGGCGTTGCAGAAACGAAAACAGTCTGAGTTCTCATTAAGTCCCATTCCTCAAATTTTAGTGGTCGATTATCCATACATGAAGGAAGTCTAAATCCATATTCTGCCAAGGTACTTTTTCTTGATCTATCTCCTTTATACATTCCATTAAGTTGAGGAACTGTAACGTGGCACTCATCTACAAATATTAAAGTATTATCAGGAAAGTATTCAAAAAGAGTAGGAGGGGGCTCGCCTGGTTTTCTTCCTGACAAAAATCTTGAATAGTTTTCAATACCAGCACATGAACCAGTTGCTTCAATCATTTCAAGATCAAATTTAGTTCTTTCTTCTAATCTTTGTGCCTCTAATAATTTATTTTCAGCACGGTGTTTTTTTAAAGTTACTTCTAATTCTTTTTTAATATTAATTACTGCTTGCTCAATTGTAGGTTTTGGAGTGATGTAGTGACTATTGGCATAAACTTTTACCAAACTTAATTCTCTTACTTTATCACCTGTTAAAGGATCAAATTCTTCTATCTGTTCAAGTTTATCTCCAAACAAACACAATCTCCACGCTCTATCTTCTAAGTGTGATGGAAAAATTTCTAAGTATTCTCCTCTTGCTCTAAATGTACCTCTGAAAAAATTTTGATCATTACGTTTGTATTGAAGAGCAACTAAAGACTTAATTATTTCTTCTCTATTATAATTATAATTTTTTTGGAGTGTTAAAGTCATTTTGCTATATGCCTCAACAGATCCTAGACCATAAATACAAGAAACACTTGCAACAATTAATACATCATCTCTTTCCAACAAAGATCTTGTTGCAGAGTGTCTCATTCTATCAATTTGTTCATTAATAGAGGCTTCTTTCTCGATATATGTGTCTGATCTCGGCACATAAGCCTCAGGAGTATAATAGTCATAGTATGAAACGAAATATTCAACAGCATTGTCAGGAAAAAAGGTTTTCATTTCACCATAAAGTTGAGCAGCAAGAGTTTTATTTGGAGCTAAAATCAAGGCGGGTCTATTAGTAGCCTCAATAACTTTAGCCATAGTAAAAGTTTTTCCAGATCCTGTTACACCAAGCAAAACTTGATTAAATTGATCTTTGTTTGCACCATTTACTAATTTTTTTATGGCTTCTGGTTGGTCACCCGCAGGTTTAAAATCAGATTTAATTTTGAATTTTTTTCCACCCTCTAGTTTTCCACCTATTTTAGGATTTTTACTCTGAATATCTGTAATTAAATCTTGATAAGTATTTTCCATATATTAAACAACGTAGTAGAATTTATTTATATTTCAATGAGCATAATATCAGACAGTTTAAAAAAGATTAAACCATCACCCACTATTGCTGTTACTCAAAAAGCAAGAGAATTAAAAGCCGCTGGAAAAGATGTTATTGGATTAGGTGCAGGTGAACCAGATTTTGATACTCCAGATAATATTAAGCAAGCGGCTATAAAAGCTATTAACGACGGTGATACTAAATACACTGCAGTAGATGGAACTCCAGCATTGAAAAAAGCAATCGTAGAAAAATTTAAAAAAGAAAACAATTTAGATTATACAACTGATCAAATTACAGTTGGTGCTGGAGGAAAGCATGTAATTTATAATGCGATGATGGCTACATTAAACGAAGGCGATGAAGTTATAGTTCCTGCTCCTTATTGGGTTTCTTATCCCGATATGGTTTTATTAGCTGGAGGAAAACCAGTGATAATGGAATGTGATGAAAATCAAGGTTTTAAAATAAATCCAAATGATCTTGAGAAATTTATAACTCCAAAAACAAAATGGATTATTCTCAATTCTCCTTCAAATCCAACTGGAGCATGTTATTCAGAGCAAGATATAAAAGCAATTGCAGATATTTTGGAAAAACATAATCATGTGTATATTTTAAGCGATGATATTTATGAACATGTGACTTATGAGGGTTTCAAATTTTTTACAATTGCTCAAATCAATAGTTTAAAAGATAGAGTGCTTACAATGAATGGTGTAAGTAAAGCTTATTCAATGACAGGCTGGAGAATAGGATATGCAGCTGGTCCAAAAGACATTGTTAAAGCTATTGCTAAAATTCAATCACAATCAACAACCAATCCTTCTTCTATTAGCCAAGCTGCTGCAGTTGAAGCATTAAGCGGAACACAAGAATTTATTAAAGAAAGAGCAAATTCCTTCCAGGAGAGAAGAGACTTTATTGTAAATGCTTTAAATGCAATAGATGGAATTGAATGTCTCAATCCAGATGGAGCTTTCTATGTCTTTCCAAGTTGCAAAGGTTTAATGGGCAAAAAAGATCCTAATGGAACTGAAATTAAATCTGATACTGATTTTGTTCAATCATTATTAGAGAATAGTGGAATCGCTGTAGTCCAAGGTTCTGCATTTGGTTTAGAAGGTTTTTTTAGAATTTCATATGCAACTTCTATGGAAAATTTAAAAAAAGCAATGGATAAAATATCTATTTTTTGTAAGTCCTTAAATTAATGAAAACAGCCATAGTTTTTGGTTCATCAGGTTTAGTTGGTGGTCATCTTCTTGATCAATTGATAAAAAATGAGAACTATAATAAAATTAAACTTTTTGTACGTTCAGAAATCATCATTAATGATCTTAAAGTTGAGATTGTTAAAACTGATTTTAATAATATGGAAAAGCATAAAGAAGAGATGACAGGTGACCACTGTTATTTTTGCATTGGTACTACAAAGCAAAATTCACCTGATAAAGATGAATATAGAAGAGTTGAACTTGATTTACCAAAACAAATCGCACAAATAACAAAATCTAACTCAGTAAATTCATTTGTTTTTGTCTCTTCAGGCTATGCAGATCCTAATAGTTCAGGAGATTATTTAAAATTTAAAGGATTAGTAGAGGAAGAGTTAAAAAGATTGAGTTTTAATAAACTTGGAATAATGAGACCTTCTTTTTTAATGGGAGATAGAAAAGAAAAAAGATTAGGAGAGAAATTAGGTATTTTTGTATTTAAATTATTATCACCTTTATTTTTAGGACCATTAAAAAAAATGAAACCAATTCAATCTGAAAAAGTTGCAAAAGCAATGATTAAAATTTCTAATGGTGACTTTAGACAACAAGTATTCGAGTCTAATGAAATAGTGGAAATTAGTAATAATTAATTTTTAAAATTTAAAATATTCTTTTATGTCTTTTTGAAACAATAAGTAAATACAAGAAACCTGAAATAACGTATTCAAACTTAAAATAAATCTTACAACCAATTCATTAAATCCTATTTCTGGTATAGGTCCATAAGGAGCAGCAAAACTTACATTAATTGCCCCAATTAAATCTAACAAACCAATCACATTCCAAGACAGCAAAAGACCCCATAGTATAGTGCTTGGTTTTTTTATAATATGGTAAACAAAAAATAAAGCAGTTATCCCAATAAAAAAGTCACCCACAAAAGGAATTATCCATTCAGATGGTGCCGAACGTTCATTTTCGGTAAAAATCCAAAACAAAAACAAACCTGACCCAACTGCTCTGAATGACATCCATCCAGTTACAAAAATAATCCAATTTAATTTCATTTTTTAGTGAGATAAAAATTTTTCTGCTTCAAGTGCAGCCATACATCCCATACCTGCAGCGGTTACAGCTTGTCTAAATGTTTTGTCTTTTACATCTCCAGCCGCATAAACACCAGGAACATTAGTTTCTGTCGAGTCAGGTTTGGTAATTAAATACCCCTCATTATCCATTTTTAATTGATCTTTAAAAAGTTGAGTAGCTGGATCATGACCAATAGCAATGAATACGCCATCAAGTTTCAATTCTTGTATTTTATTTGTTTTAACATTTTTAATCTTTATTCCTTTGACATTTTTAGGATCTTTATTACCTAACACATCTTCAACTACGGAGTCCCAAATTATTTCTATTTTATTATTTTCCATTAATTTTTTTTGAAGCATTTTTTCAGCTCTTAAACTATCTCTTCTGTGGATTAATTTTACTTTAGATGCAAACTTTGTAAGGAACATTGCTTCTTCAACCGCTGCATTACCTCCTCCAACTACAGCAACTTCTTTATTTTTAAAAAAGAAACCGTCACAAGTTGCACAAGCAGAAACTCCAAATCCTCTAAATTCCTGTTCTGATTTTATATTTAACCATCTTGCTTGAGCTCCAGTAGAAATAATAATGCTATCAGCAGTATATTTCTGACCACTATCACCTATTGCTTCAAATGGTGAACTTTTTAAATTTACAGATCCAATATGGTCTTCAATCATTTCAGTTCCAACTGCTTTTGCTTGTTCTTTCATTTGATCCATTAACCATGGCCCCTGAATAACTTCAGAAAATCCTGGATAATTTTCAACATCAGTTGTCGTTGTTAATTGTCCTCCTGGCTCAGATCCATAAACTAAAATAGGATTTAACATTGCACGAGCAGCATAAACTGCTGCTGTGTATCCGGCAGGACCAGATCCAATTATTAACACTTTTGTGTGTTTAGTTGGATTTTGACTCATATGAAAGCTATATAGTGATTAATGTCTAAATTAAAAGGTTTATTATTAACTCAAGGAATGCATGGTATGATAAGCCAGGTAGAAGGTTTAGCTAAAGCTTTAGATTTGGATTTTACACACCATAAGGTTGAACTAAACAATTTTTGGAAAATTGTTCCTCCAAAATTAACTCCAATATCACAAAACGTTTATAAAAAAATAAACGAGTATCATTTTGATGTAATTATTTCATGTGGAAGAAAAAGTGTGGTTCCCTCAATCCACTTAAAAAGTACCTCAAAAAAAAAAGTTTCAAATATTCATATTCAAGATCCAAAGGTAGATTTTAATCATTTTGATTTTATTGTTGCTCCCGAACATGATGGGATAAGCGGTACAAATGTAATTAAAACAAAAGGTGCAATTCATTATTTAACCGAAAATGAAATTGAAGAAAATAGAAGTTATTTAAATTCATATATCAAACAGGATAATAGAAAAGTTTGGTGTTTGATAATGGGTGGTCCTACAAAATATTATGACTACTCAACAAAAAATATGAAGCATATATTTTCAATTTTTTACAAACTATTGAAAAAACATGATTTTCAACTTGTGGTGATACCTTCAATGAGAACACCATTAAATACTATACATTATGCAAAAGAGTTTTTTGGAGAAAATCACACTGTGATTATGAATGTTGATAAAAAAGCTTATCTTTCAGCTTTAGCAATTTCGGAAAATATAGTTGTTACATGTGATTCCAGCTCAATGATATCTGAAGCTGCTTTAACTGGAAAACCAATTTATGTTGCTAATATTTTACCGAAAAGAAAAGATGTTAGATTTCAGAATTTTAGAAATTTATTCAGAGAATTAAATATTACTAGAAACTTAGGTGAAGAAATTGAAAATTGGAACTATCAAAAATTAGATGAAACGAATAGAGTAGCAAAAATTATTAAAGAAAAAATACAACCCTAATGTCATTTTTAAATTCAATCAAAAACAATTCAAAAGAACATAATTTTCCATTTAATCATTGGGAGTATAGCAATGCCTTGTCAGAAGATGCTATTGATGAAATAGTCAAAGCAGACATTCCTGATGTGAGTAAACATAATCTTAATTATGATGGAACAAGAGCAATAGATGGTGGAGCTGCAGAATTTAGACAAGGTATAGCTTCTGGAGGACAAGCAATAAAGTTTAGATGTTTTATTAAAAAAGAAAATGCATCTCAATTTCCAAATTTAGTAAAATTTATAAATGAACTTCAGTCTAAAGAAACATATGAAACAATTTCTAAAATGATAAATAAAGATTTATCAAATTCTTATGTTAGGGTTGAGGTTATATGTGACCGAGAGGGTTTTTGGTTAAAACCTCATTGCGATATAAAAGAAAAACTTATGTCAGGCTTAATATTTGTTAATAAAACAAATGAATCTGAAGATTTAGGAACTGATTTTTACAATGAAAAATTAGAGAAGGTTAAGACACTTCCTTATAAACATAATTATGGTTATCTTTTTACCAGCGGACCAAACACATGGCATGGTATGGAAAAGAAGAAAATAATTAAAGAAAGACGTTGTATACAGGTAAATTATGTAACTTTTGAAACTGATTGGAAGGTCAAATAATTTTTATTTGATCACCAAGTGATATTTTACCATCATTAATTATCCGACATCTTACACCACCTTTTCTCAAAAATTCTTTTATGATGTCATTTCTCTCCAAATTTTCTGAAAGGTGTCGACAAGGTCTACATAAATCTATGACTTCTAACTTAACAGACCCTATTTTAATTCTTTTTTGCAAAAGATCATTTAGTCTTATTCCTTTAGTGACAATATTTCTTCTGAAGTTTAAGAGAGGAATATTTAATTTATTTTTAAAATTATATTCATCAATATTCTCACTTTCAATAATTGATAACTGGTTATAGGGATCATTGAAATCTTTAAAATGTCTATCACCAACAATACCTTTGCCAGCAACTAAATCTATTTCCGTTACTTCAATTATTTCTTGGTTATGATTTTTAGAAAGTCCAATTTTAATTATCTCAGGCATTTTTGATATCTTGAAGCGAAATAACTTCTAATTTTTTAGTTTTAAGTGATTTAATTGCCTCTAAGCAAGCTTGTGCAGTAGACATATTTGTACAGTAAGGAACTTTATTCTTTAATGTTGCTCTTCTCAAAGCTATTGCATCACTTAATCGATGTTCACTATTTCCACCCCCAGTATTTATCACTAATGCAATTTTTTTAGAGCCTAAAACATCTACTATATGGGGTGAGCCTGTGCTTACTTTATTTATAATTTTACATTTCATCCCATGTTTTCGAATGTATTCTGCAGTGCCTCTAGTTGCGCATAATGCAAACTTAAGCTTAAGAAGTTCTTTAGCTAAATCTATTCCTTCATCTTTGTGACTATCTTTGAGAGATATAAAAGCCAGTCCTTGTTTTGGTAATGAGTTAGCTGCTGCGATCTGACTTTTGGCAAAAGCCATTCCAAAATTTTTATCAAATCCCATAACTTCCCCAGTTGATTTCATTTCAGGCCCTAACAATAAGTCACTGTTTGGAAATTTATTAAATGGAAATACAGCTTCTTTAACTGCGTACATACCTTTAGATTTATCTTTTAAATTAAACTTAGATAACTTTTCACCAGCCATTACTCTTGATGCAATTTTAGCTAGGGGCAATCCTTTTGCTTTTGAAACAAAAGGTACTGTCCGACTAGCTCTTGGATTAACTTCGATCACATAAATTTTATCTTTTTTAATTGCAAACTGTATATTCATGAAACCTTTAACATTTAAAGCTATAGCTAATTTTTTTGTTTGGTTTTCAATTTCTTTAAGAAGATATGGTTTAATTGATACAGGAGGTAGGCTACACGCCGAGTCTCCTGAATGAATTCCAGCTTCTTCAATATGTTGCATAATTCCTGCAACGTGAACCTGTTTTCCATCTGATATGGCATCCACATCTACTTCCATTGCATGATCGATAAATTTATCAATTAAAATTGGATTTTCTTCTGCAGCTTTAAAAGCTTCTTCAACAAATTTTTTAAGTTGATTTTTTTCATGAACAATTTCCATTGCTCTTCCACCTAAAACATACGAAGGTCTTACCATTAATGGTAATCCTATTTTATCTGCAATTTTTATTGCCTGATTAATTGTCTTTGCTATTCCACTCTCTGCTTGTTTTAATTTTAATTTATTTAATAAATTTCTAAATCGGTCTCTATCCTCTGCTAAATCAATAGAGGTATATTGAGTTCCTAGAATTGGAAGCTTGTTGTCATGTAAAAATTTAGCAAGCTTAATCGGAGTTTGGCCACCAAACTGGGCTATTACACCTATTAGGTTTCCTTTTTCTTGCTCTTTTTTAATTAAATTAAAAACGTATTCTTCTTTTAAAGGTTCAAAGTATAATCGATCACTCGTATCATAGTCTGTTGATACTGTTTCAGGGTTACAATTTACCATGATAGTCTCAAAACCTGCGTCTTTTAATGAAAAACTTGCCTGACAACAGCAATAATCAAACTCAATTCCTTGACCAATTCTATTTGGTCCTCCTCCAAGAATAATTATTTTTTTCTTATTGGATGGATCAGCTTCACATTCAGAGTTAATTGAAAAATTTCTTTGATACGTTGAATACATATAAGGTGTAAATGATTTAAATTCAGCAGCGCACGTATCTACTTTTTTATAAACCGGAAGTATTTTAAGTGCTGATCTTTTTTTTCTAACAATATCCTCAGAAGTTTTTGTTAATTCCGAAAGTTTTTTATCTGAAAACCCTATGGATTTTATTCTATTAAATTCTGAAAAATTTTTAGGGAGTCCCTTATTTTTGATCTGTGTTTCGCAATCAACTATTTCTTTAATTTGTTCTAAGAACCAAGGATCAATTTTGGATGAATTATATATTTTTTTTAAGTCTATTTTTTTTCTAATTGCTTCGGCTACTAGCAATATCTTATTTGGAATAGTTTCTTTAAGCTTCTTTTCAATTTGTTTTTTATTTAAATCAAAAATTCTGTCTAAACCTGAAAAACCAGTTTCAAGAGATACCAACGCCTTTTGTAAAGACTCTTTAAAGTTTCGTCCAATAGCCATTGCTTCACCTACTGATTTCATAGATGTTCCTAAGGTTGCAGGAGAAGTTGAAAATTTTTCAAATGTAAATCTTGGAATTTTAGTTACAACATAATCTATACTTGGTTCAAATGATGCAGGTGTAACTTTAGTTATTTCATTTTTTAATTCATCTAGAGTATAGCCAACAGCTAATTTTGCAGCCACTTTTGCAATAGGAAATCCAGTTGCTTTTGATGCAAGTGCTGATGATCTTGATACTCGTGGGTTCATTTCAATTACAACCATTCGACCATTTTTAGGGTTGATAGCAAATTGTACATTTGATCCTCCAGTTTCAACTCCAATTTTTCTTAAACATGAAATAGATGCATTTCTCATTACTTGATATTCTTTATCTGTAAGAGTAAGAGCTGGTGCAATAGTTACTGAGTCACCTGTATGAATTCCCATTGGATCTATATTTTCGATTGAGCAAATAATGATACAATTATCTTTCTTATCTCTTACCACCTCCATCTCAAATTCTTTCCAGCCTTCCAAACATTCCTCAACAAGAACTTGGCTTACAGGAGATTCATGCAATCCATTTTTAACAATCTTAAAATAATCTTTTTTATTTTTAGCTATTCCTCCACCAAGTCCACCAAGTGTAAAAGCAGGTCTTATAATTGCTGGCAATCCAATTTTTTTTAAAACTTTTGATGCTTGGTTATTGTTATTAACAATTTCAGATTTTGGTAAATCTAAACCAATATCAATCATATTTTTTCTAAATTTCTTTCTGTCCTCGGCATTAGAAATTGCTTTAGAATTTGCTCCTATCAATTCAATTTTGTATTTTTTTAAAATTCCTTTTTTCTCTGCTTCCATTGCAAGGTTAAGCGCGGTTTGACCACCCATTGTCGGTAGAATTGCATCTGGTTTTTCTTTCTTGAGAATTTTTTCTAATACATCAAGTGTAATGGGCTCAATATAAGTTTTATCTGCAACATCTGGATCTGTCATAATTGTTGCAGGATTTGAATTTATTAAGACTACTTTATAACCTTCATTTTTAAGAGCTTTACATGCTTGTGTTCCTGAATAGTCAAATTCACATGCTTGTCCTATAATTATTGGACCAGCTCCCACAACTAGAATTTTTTTAATATCTTTTCTTTTTGGCATTTTTTTTCATGTTGTTAATAAATTCTTGAAACAAATAAACACTATCTTGAGGTCCTGGATTAGACTCTGGATGATATTGAACTGAAAAGACTGGTTTATTTTTTAGTTTGATACCTTCAATACTATTATCAAATAAAGATTTATGTGTGACCTCAATATTTTTTGGTAATGTTTCTTTAACTACTTCAAATCCATGGTTTTGACTCGTTATCTCAACATTATCATGAATTAAATTTTTGACGGGGTGATTTGCTCCTCTATGACCAAGCTTCATTTTCTTTGTTTTACCACCTAATGCTAATGCTAAAATTTGATGACCCAAACAAATACCAAATATTGGTAAATTTTTTTTAATTAGATCTTTAATAATTTCTATAGCATATTTTCCTGTTGCAGCTGGATCACCAGGACCATTTGATAAAAATATTCCATTTGGTTTTAAAGCTAAAATTTTTCGTGCATTAGTTTTACAAGAAACGACAGTAACTTTACAATTAAAGTCAGAGAAATATCTCAAGATATTTTTTTTTATCCCATAATCAATTGCAACAACGTGAAATAAGTTCTTATTATTTTTTTTATATCCAAATTCTTTTTTCCAGGTTTTAAGACCTTTCCAAATATAATTTTTCTGTGTAGAAACTACTTCAGCAAGATCAAGATTTTTTAATCCATTCCATTTGGTGGTGGTATTAGTCAATTTTTTAATATTAAATTTTCCTTTTTTTGAGTAACTAATCGTGCCTTTTGGGGCACCTTTGTCCCTTATAAAGTTTGTTAGGCTTCTAGTGTCTAAGCCAGTAATTCCAACAATTTTATTTTTCTTAAGCCAAGCATCTAAATGTTGGAATGATCTATAATTTGAGGGTGAAGTTATTTCAGAGTTAAAAATCACTCCTCTAGCCCATATTTTATCAGACTCATGATCCTCTTTATTAGTTCCAACATTTCCAATATGAGGAAAGGTAAAGTTAATAATTTGACCTGCGTATGATGGATCAGAGATGATTTCTTGATACCCTGTTAAGGATGTATTAAAGCAAACTTCGCCTGTGGCTTCTCCCTGGTATCCAATTCCAATTCCTTTAAATACCTTTTTGTTTTCAAGAACTAGAACGGCTGTATTGATTTGAGATTTTATTTTTGAGTTAGTTTTTTTTGCTTTTTTGATCAATTACAACTCATGAGTTAAAGGTTAATACAATAATTGCTTTATTATCGCAACAGAGATGTAATATAAAATTGTAAAAAAACAATTTTTCTTTTGAAGAATTTTTTCTTTAAAGTAGATTAAAAATTATGTCATTAAAACAGACTATTGAAAACGAATATAAAAATGCTTTAAAATCTAAAGATAAAAACAAAATATCAACCTATAGGTTAATATTATCTTCTATTAAAGATTTGGATATTGTTAACAGATCAGGCCCCAACAAAAAGGAAACTGATGATGATGATATCAAGAAACTTTTAAAAAAAATGGTTAAACAGCGCGCCGAATCGATCGATATTTATAAAAAAAATAATAGAACTGATCTTTTGGAGGTTGAGCAAAATGAGTATGATATTTTAACAAGTTTTTTACCTAAGCAACTTAGTGAAGAGGAAACTAAAAAAATCTGTGCAGATCTTATTGCAAAAATTGGAGCAAATTCATTAAAAGATATGGGGAAAGTTATGGGTGAACTAAAAAAAACTTATGCAGACGAAATTGATTTTTCAAAAGCAGGAGCGTTGATCAAAGATTTATTGAACAAATAATGAAATACCCAAAAGAGTATCTTGATGAAATTAAAAACAGGTTGAAAGTTTCAACAGTGGTATCAAAAACTGTTTCCTTAAAAAAAAGAGGTAAAGAGTTTGTTGGTTTATCACCTTTCAAAAATGAAAAAACACCTTCCTTTACTGTGAATGATGAAAAAGAATTTTATCATTGTTTTGCAACTTCTGAACACGGCAATATCTATGATTTTGTAATGAAAACTCAAAATTTAAAATTTGGAGAGGCAGTTAAATACTTGGCTCAATTAGCAGGGATGCAGCCATATATGTTTTCGAAACAAGACGAAGAAAGAGAGAGAAAATGGAATGAGTATAAGTCTATTTTTAATAATTATGTAGATTTTTATCACAATGAACTTTTAAAAAATGAAGATTGTTCAATTGCTAGAGATTATTTAAAAAATAGATCACTAAGTAAAGATGAAGTAAAAAAATTTAAAATAGGATATATAGAAAAAAATCCAAATTTTTTTGAAAAATTAAAAAAAGACCATAGCGAACAAACTTTAGTAGAAACTGGTTTATTTTATTTAGACGAGAAAAAAAAAATTTATGTCGAAAGATTTAGAGGTCGATTAATATTTCCAATTAATAATATTTCAGGTCAACCAATAGCATTGGGTGGAAGAATAATTGAAAACATAGATTATTTAGCCAAATATATAAATTCACCTGAAACAAATTTTTTTAAAAAAGGATCAAATTTATATAATTTAGATTTAGCAAGGAAACTTTCTAATAAAATTGATCATATTTACCTCGTTGAAGGATATATGGATGTTATAGGTCTTAGCAAAAATGGAATCGATAATGTAGTAGCAAATCTTGGCACTTCATTAACTGACAAGCAAATTTTAACTTTAAATCAGTTTTTTGATGATATTATAATTTGTTTTGATGGAGATGAAAGTGGATATAAAGCTGCTCTAAGAGCTGCTGAAAATTCTATAAAAGAATTAAGACCTGAAAAACAAATATCTTTTTTGTTTTTACCTGAAAAAGAAGACCCTGACAGTTATGTAAATAAAAATGGTAAAGACTATTTTGTAGATTTTACAAAACAAACCAAGCTATCTATTCATCAATTTATTTTTAGTCATTATAAAAAACAAACTGAAAATAATCCATCTTCAATGGCAATTTTTGAAAAAAAATTAAGATCTATAGCTAGTACTATTAAAGATGATTTCATTAAAAAGTATGTTCTTGAGTATTTTTTAGAAAAAATTGCTGAGTTAACACCACATTCAAATAAAAATAATAAAAAATTTTATTTAAAGAAAACTAAATCTTTAGAAAGTACAAAAAAATATTTTAAGGAAAGCCAGTTTATAACAGGTGTTGAGTTGAAAGAATTTTCTTTAATATATTTACTTTTAAATAATTTATCTTTTTTTCAGGCCAATATTCACTTAGTTGAAAATATTAAATTATTCTCAGAAATAAATAAGCAAATTTTTAATTCTATTTTAGTCAAATTAAAATCTGGCGAACAAATGAGTCTTGAAGGATTGAATCTGGATAAACAATTATTAGATAAAATAAATAAATTTGCACCAATTAAGCATATTCTCAAAAACAATACAGATAATGACAATCAAGTAATAGAGTTGTTAGATGATATCTCAAAAGATTTATTTAATTATGATCTAGAGTTCAGAATTCAAGAATTAGAATCGAGGTTTTCAAAAGATATGAGCGAAACTACATTTAACGAGCTAAAACTGCTTAAAAATGAGAGAAAAATCAACTAATCAGAATAAATTAGCAATGGATTTTTGCTAATTTGACATTATATAAGTCTTTCAAACTTAATTTACTGTGGAAAGAATAATTACAAAATCATTCGCTAGATTAATGGGTCGTGGGGTCCATAGAGGTTTTATTACGTACGAGGAATTAAGTAAGTCTCTTGGAAAAAGAAATCTCTCTGATGAAAATTTATGTCAAGCATTTATACATATTTTAGATGAAGGTGTAACTTTAGTAGAAAAAAAATCTGACTTTAAGGTTTTAAGAAAAAAAGAGGGTTCATCTAAAGAAGAAGGCAAGACTATAGAGAAAAGTGATGATCCAATTAGAATGTATTTACGTGAAATGGGTGGTGTTGAGTTACTTTCAAGAGAGGGTGAAATTGCAATTGCAAAAAGGATTGAAGCTGGAAAAGATGTAATGTTGATAGCATTATCGCAAAGTCCCATTACAGCTCAACAGTTTTATGAATGGAACGATCAATTACAAAAAGATGAAATTTTAGTTAGAGAAATTATCGATATTGATACTAACTATATGGAGGATGAGACTACAGGTCCTAGTGCAAAACAAAAAAATGCAGGTGAAACAGAAAAAGAAGAAGGATCTAATGATGGAGATGATGATGACTTTAATCCAACACTTGCAGCAATGGAAAATGAAATTAAACCAAAAGTTTTAAAAACAGTTGTGACTTTAACTAAGGAATATGGGAAATTAATTAAATATCAAAAAGAAAAACTTGATTGTGTCTTAAATTCACAAAAATTTTCTACAGTAAAAGAAAAAGGTTATCAAAAGATTGTAGATAATATTTTAGAAAATATAAAATCTCTTCAATTATCTCCATCTGTTTTAGAGGAGCTTGTTCAAAAACATTATGTTGAAAATAAAAAAATTATATCTTTAGAGGGTAACCTTTTAAGATTAGCTATGGATCAAAAGATACCTCGTAATGAATTTATTAAATTTTATGTTGGTAATGAAATTAACCCTAATTTAAAAAAATTTTTAGATACTAACTTAATTTGGAAACAATTTTTTTCAAAAAATAAAGATGAATTTAAAAATATAAGAGAAAGATTAATTGAAATTAGTCATAAATTAGGAATTTCTGTTACTGATTTTAAAAAATTAGTTAGCAGAATTCAAAAGGGAGAAAAAGAGTCTAGAATTGCTAAAAAAGAAATGGTTGAAGCTAACTTAAGGTTAGTAATATCTATAGCCAAGAAATATACAAACAGAGGCCTTCAATTTTTAGACTTAATTCAAGAAGGAAATATAGGTCTGATGAAAGCTGTAGATAAATTTGAGTATAGAAGGGGTTATAAATTTTCTACTTATGCTACTTGGTGGATTAGACAAGCTATTACAAGATCAATAGCTGACCAGGCAAGAACTATTAGAATTCCAGTTCATATGATTGAGACAATTAATAAAATTGTAAGAACTCAACGACTAATCTTAAGTGAGTTTGGAAGAGAAGCAACACCTGAAGAGTTAGCTCAAAAACTTCGAATGCCTTTAGACAAAGTTAGAAAAGTATTGAAAATTTCAAAAGAGCCAGTGTCATTAGAAAAACCAGTGGGCGATGAGGAGGATAGTAGTTTAGGAGATTTTATTGAAGATACAAAAGCTTTGGCTCCGTTAGAACAAGCAATTAAATCCAACCTAGGTGAAGCAACAACTAAAATTTTATCAACCTTAACTCCAAGAGAAGAAAGAGTTTTGAGAATGAGGTTTGGCGTAGGTATGAATACAGACCATACGTTGGAAGAAGTAGGTCTTCAGTTTTCTGTGACCAGAGAGAGAATAAGACAAATAGAGGCAAAAGCACTTAGAAAATTAAAACACCCCAGTAGATCAAAACAGCTAAAAAGTTTTCTTGAAAGTTAAAAATCAATTAGCTTCAATGGTTTTGATAATAAAATTACAAAATTTTTTAAAAAAAATAGTATGATTTAATTTTATTAAATTATGAATTTAAATAAAACTTTAGATAATTATTTTTTAATCTTATTTTCTGTAATACCTTTAACAATAATTGTTGGTTCAGCAATTTCATTAGTCAATATTATATTAATTGATTTATCATTTATTATTTTGATGATTTATAAAAAAAATTTTAAGTTTGTAAAAAATAAAACAATATTTTATTTTTTGATTTTATATATTTACCTTATTTTTAATTCTTTTATCTCTATAGACTATTCAGAGGGCGTTTTGAGAAATTTAGGATTTTTAAGAATTATAATTTTATTTGTTGCAATTAATTATTTTTTTCAAGATGAAACTTTCCTTAAAAAAGTGTTTAAATTTTGGTTAATAATTATTTCTATAGTTTTGATCGATGTATTAATTGAGAGTTTTACAGGAAAAAATATTTTAGGTTTTGGTGAGCTTTATGGGCAAAGAATAGTTAGCTTTTTTAAAGACGAACCTATAGTTGGGGGATATTTAAACGGATTTTATTTAATTATTATAGGTTTTTTGCTTAACGAATTAAAAGATAACAAAAATTATTTAACTATTTTGTTTTCAATAATTTTTATTATTTCAATATTATTAACTGGCGAAAGATCTAATACTATTAGAGCTATTCTAGGCATTAGTATTTTTTTTCTGCTTTATAAAAATTTAGATATAAAAAAAAAATTAACTATATATTTATCAATGATAGTTTTAATTCTAATTTTGGTATTTAAATTTTCATATTTAAATTATAGATATTTTGATCAAACTAGTTATAAGAAAATAGATCAATATTTTCATCTTTACAAATCTGGATTTGAAGTTTTTAAAAATAATAAATTATTTGGAGTTGGAAATAAAAATTATAGAATAGCAACTTGCAACGAAACCAAAAAAAATAATAAATATATCTGCTCAACACACCCGCACCAAATTTATTTTGAATTTTTATCTGAGCATGGCATAATTGGTACGCTGATTATTTTATCAATTTTTTATAAATTGATTTTTTCAAAGATTTTAAACACTATTCGAGATAATAACTATATCAAAATAGGATCGTTAATTTATTTGATAATTGTTTTTACACCTATTATCCCAAGTGGTGCTTTTTTTACCGACTATGTATTAATTCTTTTTACAATAAATTTAGCAATTTTTTATGCATCAGATAAACAATTAAACATATTTAAAAAAATTGAATAAGAAATATAACTTAATTTTAGGGCCGTTAGCTCAATAGTAGAGTACTGCATTGACATTGCAGGGGTAGTTGGAGCGTAACCAACACGGCCCACCATTTATTTTCTTTAATTGATATATAATTAGATATGATGTAACTAATTATAAATTTTGGGCCTGTAGCTCAGTTGGTTAGAGCAGTACACTCATAATGTATTGGTCCCAGGTTCGAGTCCTGGCGGGCCCACCAAATCTTAATAAAATTAACATAAATAAATTTAAGTTTTTTATTTAATAATAAAAAATTATTAAAAACAATTATTTAGGGAGTCCTGAGGGAGTCGTGTTTTTAAAAGAATGTACTAGTTACTTAACAATAAGTATTATAAAGTTATTTATGGTCAAAGTCGTACCACTTCAGGAATTTTATCAAAATACATTTGGTGGAAGACCTTGTCAGCTAGATACGAGTATATACGTCGGTACAGAATTTAATTGTGGATGTGGATCATCTCATAGATGGGACCCATATATGATGCCGGTGATTCGAGAATTACCAATGCTCAAGTTAGTAATAGATAATCCTAGTTGTGGATATGTTACTTTTGTAAAAATTAAAGGTTTTTTTAAATATAGATTTGAAAGTATTGTTAGTTGTCTAAATGGAATTGAAAAACCACAAAAAAAAATAAAAAAAAATACAATAACTAAAAAAACCAAAAAAACAAAAAAGGTTCTTAAGAAAAAAAAAGTTAAATAAATTTTAATTTATTCAAGTTCTCTGAATTTCATTTGGTCCAAGGCACATACTTTGTGCTATTTCTATATTTTCTACAAGACGATCTAATTTCCAATTATTACGTAAAATATCAAAGTGATCCTCAGGATCATAATGAGGTTGTTTTACTAATTGGATGCTAAACATTTTCTCAAATGTATACATTGTATTTAGCGCACCAATAAATTCTTTTATTTCGTGATATCCTGGTGTTTGCATCATCACTATAGTCATAAACTCAAAAGGATGAACATAAACTACTCTAGCACCTCTTATTGTGTCCCAATCATTAATACGTATTGGTAATTTTTTATCTTGGAGTTCTTTAATTTCATTTTTTTTTAAACTAGTCGAGAATGAAAACATCATTGAAACTTTAGAGCAATCTTCTTTTTTTATAAAAAACCTTAGTTTATCTCCATGAATAACTTCACCTGATACTGCAGCAACAACAAAGGTGCCAAAGTCATTAACATACCATTCATTGTCTTCTTCGGCTTGGGCTTGATATGCGAATACAAGAAAAAAAAGAGATAGATGTAATAAAATAATAAGTAAAACTCTTTTCATGATTTGAGCTCCACTTTGTATCCATTTTTCTTAAATATTTTTATGATTTTATCCCAGACTAAACTGTTGTGTTCTCCTGGTAATATTTCGAATTTGAAAGTTTGTTTATAAACGGGATCGCAGTTATCATACGCAACGTAAGCACTCACGTGACAGTACTTACAGACACGGCCTATTTCCATATATTGGAACTCCTATTGTTGATTGATTTTTTGAGGGTTAAAAGTTTGTAATTGGTTATGGTCTCAATCCTTTTCGTTTGGTTCGAATTACGCAACAAGGGAGATAATAAAAAAAGCGGAATACGATAGAAAAGGATTGAAATCCAATGCATTATAAAAGTAAATCATTGGCGTATGTTCAAAGTTTGCTTGTAACTTGTTTTATTTATGAATTTTAAAAATAATTTTTTTTAATTTGTACAGTCAATTTTAATCAAAAATTATTCCTTAAAGTGACGAGAGGGTGTACCAAAAATTCTAAAGTTAAAATAATTAAACTATTACTAGGTTAATTTCGTTTCGTTAAGGACGCTCATAGTGTATTGGTCCCAGGGTCGAATCCTGGTGGGCCCACCAAAAAATTATAAAATTAGTTATTAGAAAATTCCTCTAAAATTTTGAAAAGAGCTGTTATATCGCCATCATTGGAATTTAAGATAGATGTAAATTCCTCTTTTTGAGTTCTTGCTAAACTAAGTCCTTCTATAATTAGATCTCTAATTAAAGGATTATCCGGATTTTTTGTATAAACCCTCCAATCAATTTTCACTTCGGGTCTATCATCAGTGGCAATTAAAATACTATTAACTATGGTGTAATTTTTATTTAAAATTTGTTTGTTTTTTACGTCAATTTCTGGATTTGTATATTCAGCTAATCTACTTGAGAAGCTTTTTAAGAAGTAATTCTCAAACAAATTTAAATAAGTATTTTTTTGATCATTATTAATTTCTTTTCTTGCAGAACCTAAGGAGTAAAAGCCAACACCTCTTATATCTACAGTTTCTTTTGCAATAATTCTTAGTTGTTTTATTTTTTCTTCCTTAGATATATCTTTAGATAATACTTGAGAAGCTCTATTGACTGTTGATTGAATAAATACATCAGGCGAAATAGAATATGCTCGATTAAAATTTGTGAACAAAATTATTACAAACAGAGTAAAAGTAAATAATCTTTTCATTTTATTGTTTGTTTACTTTGTATCTATCTCTTCCCAATCATCATCTTGATTATAGATTACTTCTATGCTTCCTCTTTGAATATTTTTAATTTTATTTTCTCTATCTTGGGTATACAAACTTTTAACCGAAGCATAAAAATCTACAGAATTTGCCTCTAAATTATCTAATGATTCAATATTGTTTGCTCTAAACTCTACGCCTGATAACATTTTTGTAGCAGCAAACAATTTACCATCTAAATATTCATTATTTCCATTTACTGAAATATTATAGTAAGGATCTCCACCCATAACATTAACAAACATGCCCGCAGTATCCCTAATTGAAGATGGTCCTAAAACTGGCAAAACTAAATAACAACCTGGACCAACTCCCCAAGCTCCTAATGTTTGTCCGTAATCTTCTTTAACATATTTGGGAAAACCCATTTCAGATGCGGGGTCAAATATACCCAATATTCCAAGCGTTGTATTTACAACTAATCTTCCAGTATTGATTGCTGCAAGTTTTATATCACCCTGTAACACATTATTCGGAATAGTTATCAAAGTTGATAGATTATTTAAAACATTACCAGTTCCTTTTTTTATTGGAGTTGGTAAAGATCTGTATCCTTTAGCTACAGGTTTTAAAACAGCTTTATCCAAACCTTGATTCAATGCAAAAGTTGCCCGGTTTAGTGTCTCAAAACAATCTTTAGTAGATTTACTTTTATTTGATAACTCTAAGTCCCCATCAGATCCTGCTAAAGCATTTGATGTAATAAAAATGAATAAAAAAATAATCTTTAAAAATCTAATCATATGTTTCGAATTATATAGTGTTTATGCATATAAAGTAAATCAAGATTTAGTGTTAAAAATGACTTAAATATGGCTTAAAATAATCTATCAATACAACTAAAATGAGATTAAAAATTTTTTCTAATTACTCACCAAATTTCGACCCTATAAAAAGACACAAAACTCAAATAAAATTTTTAATTTTTCATTATACAGGAATGAAGAGAGAGCTTGATGCAATTAAAAAGTTAACTAATTTTAAATCTGATGTTAGCTGCCATTACTTTATAAAAAAAAACGGCAAAACTTCTGTTATGGTGCCTGATTTATATGTTGCGTGGCACGCTGGTAAATCTAGGTGGAAATATTACAAATCTCTTAATAGATATTCTATTGGTATAGAAATCAGTAATCCTGGACATAATTACAATTATAAAAAATTTTCTAAAAAACAAATTCAATCTTTAGTAAATTTAAGCAAAATATTAATAAAAAAATATAAAATTAATTCTAAAAATATTTTGGGACATTCAGACGTAGCACCAGAAAGAAAAAAAGATCCAGGAGAAAAATTTCCATGGAAAGAGCTATCAAAGCAAGGTATAGGCTTATGGCATTCATTGTCTATTCAGTCACTTAAAAAAAATAGAAAAATTGAATTAGATAAAGTTAGTAAAAAAATTTTTTGTAACAATCTATCAAAAATTGGGTATATAATGAAAAAATCAGAAAATTCAAAAAATAGAAAATTTAATAATTATATCGTCAAAGCTTTTCAAAGAAGATTTAGACAAGAATTAGTTAATGGTAAGCTTGATAAAGAATGTTTGATTATTAGTGATAATTTAGCAAAAAAATTTTCATAAAATTTCTTGAAGTTTTATAAATTAGTACTAAATTGAATTTGCCAGATAAATGACTTATCGCTTTAATTTATTTTAAAGAGGAAAGTCCGGGCTCTACGAGGACACAGTGCCAGGTAATACCTGGCGGGGGAAACCCTAGGGATAGTGCCACAGAAAATAAACCGCCATAACATGGCAAGGGTGAAAAGGTGTGGTAAGAGCGCACCGGTTCTATTGGTAACAATGAACGCTGGAAAACCCCACTGGGAGCAAGACTAAGTAGAGATGACATTGTTGAAAAACAAAAAGCCGTCCTTGGCTAGTCATCAGGGTTAGTTGCTTGAGCTTAAGAGTGATCTTAAGCCTAGACAAATGATAGGTTTAAATGACAGAACCCGGCTTATAGTTTATCTGGCACTTCAAATCAAAATATCACTATAAGTTTCTTAGTTTATTCTTATTATTTAAGCACAAGTGTCCATTTTCATTCTTAATAAAACAATAATATTACTAAAATAATAGGTATTGACGTCTAGTTGTAAAACCCATAATATCCCATAAATTCCCATATATGTGGGAATAACGGAATTTATGTTTTATGTTTTTATCAACATACGAAAACAAATTAGACAAAAAAGGGAGAGTATCTGTGCCTGCTAGTTTTAGGTCACATTTATCCAACTTAGGTTATAATGGTGTTATTTGTTATCCATCATTTAATAACTCCTCTATAGAAGCATGTTCCCAAGATAGAATTGAAAAAATTTCTTCAGCAATTGACTCCTTAAATCCCTTTGAGGAAAAAAGAGACTACTTTGCAACATCTATATTAGCAGAAAGTATAAATTTACAATTCGACAGTGAGGGTAGAATTTTACTTTCATCAAAATTATTAAAACATGCAAAAATAAAAAATAGCATGTTGTTTGTTGGTCAAGGCCAAACATTTCAAATATGGGAACCAACAGCATTTGAAAAATTTAAGATAACAGCGAGAAAAAAAGCAAATATTAATCGTGGTAATCTTAAATGGGAGCTTCAACATAACAAACAATAGGGGATAAAAGATGACTATTAACTTTAAAGCACCAGAAATTAAAGAGCTACAGCCACGACTACTAGTTTTAGGAGTTGGTGGAGCTGGCGGAAATGCAATTAACGAAATGATAGAAAACAATCTACAAGGAGTAGAATTTATTGCGGTAAATACTGATGCTCAAGATTTGAAGCTTAGTAAAGCAAAAACAAGAATTCAAATTGGTTTAAATTTAACAAAAGGTTTAGGAGCAGGTGCAAAACTTGACATAGGACAAGCCGCAGCAGACGAATCTTTAAATGAAATTGTAAACACACTTCAAGGTGCAAATATGGTTTTTATTGCAGCCGGTATGGGTGGTGGAACAGGTACGGGTGCTGCCCATGTAATTGCAAGAGCTGCTAAAGAATTAAATATATTAACTGTAGGTGTTGTGACTCTTCCATTTTTATATGAAGGCCCCTCTAGAATGAGAAGAGCACAACAGGGCTTGGAAGAATTAAGAAAGCATGTTGATACGATAATTGTTATTCCAAATCAAAACCTATTCAAAATAGCTAATGAACAAACAACATTTGAAGAATCTTTTAATCTTTCAAATAACGTTTTAATGCACGGTGTACAGAGTATTACTGATTTAATGGTAAGACCTGGTTTAATTAATTTAGATTTTGCCGACGTTGAAACAGTCATGGCGGCAATGGGTAAAGCTATGATGGGAACTGGTGAAGCTGAAGGAGAAGGTAGAGCTCTTAAAGCAGCGGAGATGGCAATAAGTAATCCGTTAATAGATGATTATACTTTAAAAGGTGCAAAAGGATTATTAGTAAATATTACTGGTGGTAAAGATCTTAAACTTTTTGAAGTTGATGAGGCAGTAAATAAAGTTAGAGCAGAAGTCGATCCTGAAGCAGAATTAATTATTGGTGCAATCACAGATACAGAGCTAGATGGAAAAATGAGAGTATCAATTGTTGCTACTTCTTTAGATGGACAGCAACCAGAATCAAAATCTGTAGTAAATATGGTTCATAGAATTCAAAATCGTAATCCAGGTTATTCTGATTTTTCAAACATGGGATCATCTCAATCTTTCAATTTTTCAAATACAACTGCATCAAACCCAATAACAAATGGTGCTAACGCTTTAAAACTCGAAAATGAGATTATCCAAGAACAACAAACGGAAATTTCTCATAATCAAATGATGAACGAGGGAGTTGTTCAAAACACCGAAATGCAAACTGAAAGTATAGTTGAGGATAGTTCTGTTAATGAAATAGAAAAATCTTTTACACAAGAAGCTATGGATACTACTCATGAAGAAAATCAACAAACTAATTTTGAGGAAGAAACTTCTAATGATCTAAAAGAATTCGGTGTTGATTCCGATTCACCAGATTTATTTAGTTCAGAACCTGAAAATTCAAGTCCTGAGGATTTATTGTCCTCTAATGAGGAAGATGAGGATGATCTTGAGATACCAGCATTCTTAAGAAGACAAAAAAATTAATGGTCTTCCAAGAAATAAATGGACGCCACCATAGTATCGAAAATGCAAAAGCATTATCCGGTACTGCTAAATGAAATTATTAGCGTTATTACCCCTCAACATGGTGGCACATTTATTGATTGCACATTTGGTCAAGGTGGTTACTCCAAAAAAATTTTAGATTTTAAAAATACAAATGTAATAGCTCTTGATAGAGATAAAGAGAGTGAAAAAATTGCAAACAAATTTAAAGAAAATTTTGAAAACAGATTTATTTTTAAAAATATTAAATTTAGTCAATTAAATAATTTAAAGCTAAAAAACGAAAATATAAGAGGAGTAATTTTTGATCTTGGTTATTCTTATACTCAAATTAAAGACCCAGAAAAAGGATTGTCCTTTGATGCTGATGGTAAATTAAACATGCAACTGGGTTTAAATACTTATTCAGCACAAGATGCAATTAATAAACTTGATGGAAAAGAACTAGAAAAAATTTTTAAATTTTTTGGAGATGAAAAAGAAGCAAAATATATCGCGCGAAATATTATAAAAGAGAGATCTAAAAATACAATTGATACTAAATCTTTAGTTGAAATTATTGATAAATCAAAAAAAAGAAAAAATTTTAAAGTTCATAATGCTACTAAGGTTTTTCAGGCCCTTAGAATATTTGTAAATAAAGAAATAAGTGAGTTAATTTTTGGACTTATTAATGCTGCTAAAGTTTTAAAAAAAGGTGGTGCTTTAGGGGTAGTTACATTTCATTCATTAGAGGATAAAATAGTAAAATACTTTTTTAAAAGTCTTTCCCAAAATAAAAGTATTTCACGATATAGCCCTGTTGTAAAACAAGCAGATACATTATTTAATCTAATTCAAAAAAAACCAATAACTCCCACAGATGAAGAGGTAAGCGAAAATCCACCATCCAGATCTGCTAAATTTAGATATGCAATAAAAAAAACTGATTTTTATAATTTTGATACTGATATAGAGGAGTATTTCAGAAATTATATTGAAATTGAAAATTATGGAGACAAACTGTGAAAAAATTTACTTTAGCAGCAGTGATTTTTTTTTTAGTCTTATCAACTGCAATAATAAAAAATACAACTAAACAGATTGAAGATGAAATATTTACAGCAAAAGAGAATATTAGAGTTTTAAATTCTGAATTTGAAAATGCATCCTTAGAGTACGATTATTTAAGCTCGGCAGAAAAACTACTTGAATATCAATCTCTATATTTTGAGAATGAGTTAATTCAAAAAAATATAAACGATATAAAAATCTATAATATCTCAGATAATATAAATAAAATCCAAAATTATAAAATTATTAAAGAGTAATGGCTGATAATAAATCAAAATTAACCATCGAAGATTATAAAAGTGATTTTACATTTAAGAAAAAAGAAAATGGATTAAATATTCAATTTAATCGTGTTGCTTTTATCTTCTTTATTTTTTTTGTTATCTATTTTATTTATACTTTACATTTAATTCATCTAGGTTCACGAAAGGATAACTCAACACAAAGAAACAATTTTTCTTTATCTAATAATGAACTCTATAGAGCAGACATCGTAGATATTAATGGAAATTATTTAGCTAAGACCGTAAAATCTATCGATATAGGACTAAAAACTTCAGATATAATTAATAAAAAAAAATTACTTCTTAGTTTAAATATAATTTTTCCTGATAAAAATTTTGATCAGATTGAAAAAAAAATTGAAAGTAAGAAATTTTTTTATTTAGAGAAGAAAATTTCAGAGGAAAATTATGAGAAAATAATGAAATTAGGAGATAAGTCTTTAATACCAGAAGAAAAAATTCTTAGAATGTACCCTCAAAAAAATCTTTTTAGCCATGTTTTGGGTCAGATAGATGATGATAATAATGGAATTTCTGGATTAGAAAAATCATTGAATGAGGAACTTAGACAATCAAAAAAACCTATTAGACTTACTTTAGATAAGGATATTCAATTTTTAATAAGAAAAGAATTAATTAAATTTCAGGAAATTTTTAAAAGTAAAGGTAGTGCTGCTATTCTAATGAATGTCAACAACGGTAATATTCTATCATTAGTTTCCTTGCCAGATTTCAATCCAAATGAGAGACAAAATATAACTGATGTAAATTATATTAATAGGGTAACTAAAGGCACATATGAGCTAGGCTCTGTTTTTAAAACATTTACTTTTGCTAGCGCCTTAAATGAAAAGTTAATCAAACCAGAGACTGAATTTTTAGATTTACCCAAATCAATTAAATGCGACAAATACAGAATAGGCGAGTATGACAATGAAATCCCATCAGATTTAACTGCAGAGCAAATTTTAGTAAGATCTGGAAATATAGGATCAGTAAGAATTGCACAAAAAGTTGGCTCAGAAAAATTTAAATTATTTTTAGAAAAAGTTGGTGTATTAAGTGATATCGATTTTGATATAGAAGAAGTTGCGCCTCAAAAAATTTACGATTTTGGAAAATGTAGATTAGCTACAGCTTCTTTTGGACATGGAATAGCAACTACAATTCTTAAATTAGCAAAAGGTTATTCTGTTTTATCAAATGGTGGTTATGAAATTAAGCCAACTTTAATTTATAAAGAAAATAATTTTAAGAAAAAAAATGAAAGAATATTAAAAAAAGGTATTTCAGAACAGGTTGTTAGTGCTTTAAGAAAAATAGTAAATACTGAGGAGGGAACAGCTAAATTTGCAGATGTTCAAAATTTTGAAGTCGGTGGAAAAACTGGAACCGCTGATCAACCTGAGGGAGGAGCATATTCTGAGGCAAAAATAAATACTTTTGCTTCCATTTTTCCCACATCAAATCCACAATTTGTTTTTGTTGTAATGCTAGATACTCCAAAAAAATCTAAAGATTATTATTATAAGTATAGACATCGAAAAGGAGGATGGAAGGGTACACTTTATAATACTGCTGGCTGGACCTCAGTAGAGGTAGCTGGAAAAGTAATAGATAAAATTGGGCCCATTTTAGCCACAAAATATATAGAGGTTAATTAATTATGCTTCTAGGAAACTACTTTCATAACATAAATAAAAATTATAGAAATTTTTCTTTTTCAGGAATTTCATTTGACACAAAGAGCATGAAAAAAAATAATATTTTTTTTGCAATCAGAGGAAATGTTATTGATGGTAATAAATTTATTCCTAAAGCAATTAAAAAAGGATCTAAAATTATTGTAAGTGAAAAAAAAATAAATTATTTCCAAAATGGAATTTTATATATTCATACAAAGAATGTAAGAAAATTATTAGCTGAAACTGCTTTTAAAATTTATAATAAAAAACCAAAAAATTTAATTGCAGTTACAGGTACAAACGGAAAATCGTCAGTTGCTGATTTTTATTATCAAATATTAAAATTAAATAATAAAAAGGCTGCTTCTATTGGCACATTAGGTGTTAAATCAAAAAGAATTAATTTGAATTTATCTAATACTACAATAGATCCAATTAAATTGGCTAAAATTTTGAGCAAGTTAAAAACTCAAAAAATAGAAAATGTAATTATGGAAGCTTCAAGTCATGGTTTAAAACAAAATAGATTAGATGGCTTGAAGTTTAATTCAGGTATATTTACTAATTTATCCCAGGATCATCTTGATTATCATAAAAATTTAAAAAATTATTTAAAAGCAAAACTTTATTTATTTGAAAACCTAATCCAAAAAAGAGGTAATGTAATTACAGATCAAATAATACCAGAGTTTAAAAAAATAAAAAAAATTACAATTAATAAGAAATTAAAATTACATACACTAAATGATAAGAAAAATAATCTAGAGCTTTTATCTCATAAATTTAAAGGAGAGGGGCAAGTTCTCAGAATTAAAATAAATAATTCAGTACAGGATCTAAATTTAAATTTAATAGGAAAAGTACAATTAAAAAATGTTTTAATGGCAATAATTTCAGCAAAATACAGTGGTGTTAGTTTAAATAAAATTTTAAATACAATTTCAAAATTGAAACCAGTTGAAGGAAGATTTGAAAAAATAGGTAAAATTAAAAATCAATCAAAAGTAATTCTCGATTATGCTCATACGCCTGATGCCCTAAAAACGTGTCTTTTAAATCTTAGAGAACAATTTCATAATAAAACAATCACGGTGCTATTTGGTTGTGGCGGAAATAGAGATCAAAATAAAAGATCAAAAATGGGTAAAATAGCTAGTGATTTTGCAGATAGTATCATTCTTACAAATGATAACCCTAGATTTGAAAATCCTCAAAAAATAAGAAGAGATATAAAAAAAGGGATTAAAAAAAAAAAAATTACCGAAATTTCTGATAGAGCAATAGCAATAAAACAAGCTATTCATAATTTGAATTCAGGTGATATTTTGTTAGTCGCTGGAAAAGGACATGAGAAAACCCAAGATATTGGAAATAAGAAAATTTTCTTTTCAGATAGAAAAGTAATTTTAAATGCTATTAAGAATAAAAATAATAATTTATCAGATAATTTAAAATTAAATGTAGTTAAAGAGGCAGCTAAAATAAAAAGATTGTCTCACTATATATCTTTAAAAAAGGCAAGAATTAATTCTCAAGAAGTTAATAAAAATGATATTTTTTTTGCTATTAGAGGAAAAAAAAATGACGGCAATAAATATGTTGCACAATCATTCAATAGAAAAGCATCTTTAGCTGTAGTAAACAAAATTCAAAATAAATTAAATAAAAATCGTCAGATTAAAGTAAAAGATACTTTAAAATTCTTAACAGATATCTCAAAAAATTTCAGAAAAAGTATTGATACAAATATAATAGCTATAACAGGCAGTTGTGGCAAAACTACACTTAAAGAATTGTTGGGTAATGTATTAAGGAAAATTTCAAAAGTAAGCATTTCTCCAAAATCTTATAACAACAAATTTGGGGTTCCTTTGAGTCTTTTTAATTTAAAACAAAATGATGAATTTGGAATTTTAGAAGTTGGAATGGATAAAAAAGGTGAAATTGATAATTTATCAAAAATAATAGAACCAGATGTTGGAGTGATAACAAATATAAATTATGCTCATGCTAAAAATTTTAAAAATATTAAACAAATTGCTTTGGCAAAATCTGAAATTATTAACAACATAAAACCTCTTGGTTATGTTGTATTAAATGCAGATGATAATTTTTTTCAATTTCATAATAAAATCGCCAAAGAAAAGAAAATTAAAGTAATCTCTTTTGGTATTAAAAGTCAGAAAGCAGATATTAAATTAATTAATATAAAGCCCTTTGGAAAAAAATTTAGAATTAACGTTAGATTAAATAATAAAAAAAAGTATTTTACATTATCTAATGATTTCCAAAACAATATCTACAATACTCTTTCTGCTTTAGCAATTATCAGTATTTATAAAAATATATATAAATTGAATGAAAATATTTTTCTTAATTTCAAAATTCCTGAGGGAAGAGGAGATCATTCTGTAGTAAAAATTGATAATAAAAAAATTAATTTAATTGATCAAAGTTATAATTCAAATCCTCTATCATTAATATCATCAATAAAAAATTTTGATAAAATAGGTTCAAGAACTTCAAATAAATATTTACTTATTGGTGATATGTTAGAACTTGGAGATCATTCTAAAAAACTTCATCAATCTATTGCACCAATAATTAATCAAACCAAGATAGATAAGGTATATGTTAAGGGAAAATTGGCCCCAATAATATTTAAAAATATCTCAAAAGCAAAAAAAGGTAGGATTTTATTTAATAAATCACAAATTATTGAATTGATTAGAAAAGATTTAAACAATAATGATTATTTAATGATCAAAGCCTCACTTGCGACAGGATTCAATGACATAGTAAAAAATTTGAAAGGATTGCATTAAATGCTTTATCAATTTTTATTAAATTTTGTTGATACTTTAAGTTTTTTAAATGTTTTTAAATATTTAACTTTTAGAACTGGTTTATCTTTTTTTACTTCTTTGGTTATAGTTCTGATTATTGGGGGTCCTTTTATTAAATTTTTTTCAAAACAAAAAATTTTAAATCCTATTCGGGATGATGGACCAGAGGATCATATAGTAAAAAAAATCGGTACGCCAACAATGGGAGGTGTTATAATCTTATTTGGTCTATTACTCTCAGTGATATTTTGGGCAGATCTTTCTAATGTAAACATTTTATTTTGTATATACATTGCAATATCCTTTGGTTTGTTAGGAGCATATGACGATTATAAAAAAATCAAATACACCAACTCATCAGGAATTTCTTCAAAGTTTAAAATAACTTCACAAATAATATTAGCAATTATTGGTGTAAGTTTTTTTGTTTATTTAAATGATTATCAAGATTTAAATAATTTATATTTTCCATTCTTTAAAAATTTAATAATAAACCTTGGATGGTTTTTTATACCATTTGCAATATTCGTAATTATTGGTTCATCAAATGCGGTTAACCTTACGGATGGATTAGATGGTCTAGCAACAGTGCCTGTAATATTAGTTGCAGCATGTTTTGCTTTTATAAGTTATGTTACTGGAAACATAGTATTTTCAAATTATTTACAAATTCCCTATATAGAAGGTACTGGTGAAGTATCAATTTTTTGTGGTGCAATTATTGGCTCTTGTTTAGGCTTCTTATGGTTTAATGCTCCACCTGCTAAAATTTTTATGGGTGACACAGGCTCATTATCTCTTGGAGGATCTTTAGGTGCAGTAGGAATCATCACAAAGCATGAAATTGTTTTAGCTATTACAGGTGGACTTTTTGTACTAGAGGCGGTTTCAGTAATGGTTCAGGTAATATCCTATAAGCTTACCGGAAAAAGAATTTTTAGAATGGCACCTATTCATCATCATTTTGAGAAAAAGGGATGGCCAGAGTCTACAGTTGTAATTAGGTTTTGGATTATCTCTATCATCCTTGCAATGATTGGTTTAGCTACCTTAAAATTAAGATAATGAAAATATTTAATAATATTTTTTTAAGAAAAAAAATATTAATTTACGGTTTAGGAAAGAGTGGCATTTCATCTTACAAGTTTTTAAAAAATAAGTCTGATGTATATTTGTTTGATGACAATAAAAAAATTAAATCAAAACTTAAAAAAAAAATAATTAGATACGAACAAATTCAAAAAATAAATTTTGATAGAATTATTATTAGTCCTGGAATTGATATCTCAAATTGCAAATTATCAAAATTTTTAAAGAAAAATTTTAAAAAAATTCATACCGACCTTGATGTCTTGTTTTCATTTTATAAAAATGAAAGTATTACGATTACTGGTACTAACGGTAAATCTACAACTGCTAAAATTTTACATGATGCTTTAATCGATCAAAAAAGAGACTCAAGACTAATTGGAAATATAGGTAATCCAGCATTATCAGAAAAAAATATTACAAAAAAAACAATCTTTGTAATAGAGGCTTCTTCTTATCAGTTAGATTACAGCAGCGTATTTAGATCAAAATATGCGGTAATTTTAAACTTAACTGCAGACCACATTGAGAGACATAAAAGTTTAAAAAATTATGTAAATGCCAAATTTAAGTTATTAAAATCTCAAATAAGAGGATCTTTTGCTTATGTAAAAAAAGAGGATAAACTAATAACTAAAAATTTAAATAAAAATAAATATAGTTCAAAAATCTACAGAATACAGACCTCAAATATAGACAAAAAGTTTAATAAAATTACTAATACATATTTTATATCTGATGGTAATAAAGAAAATTTATCATTTATATTAAAAATTGCTCCAAGATTAAAACTTAATTACAAAAAATTAATAATAACTATTAATAAATTTAAAGGCCTAGATTTCAGACAACAAATTATATTTGATAAAAAAAATCTCACAATAATTAACGACTCAAAATCTACAAGCTTTGCTTCCTCAGAAAATATATTAAAAAATTTAAATGATGTATATTGGATCTTAGGAGGAATTCCTAAAAAAGGAGATAATTTTAAACTATCAAAAATAAAGTGTAAAAATATCAAAGCTTATGTTTTTGGATCACATCATAGAAAATTTATAAAAATTTTAAAAAATAGATTAAAAATTAAAAATTTCAAAAATTTACAAGAAACTCTTAAAGTTATTTTTTCAGAAATTAATATTCAACAATCTAAAAAAAATATTATTTTTTTCAGTCCAGCTGGAGCTTCATTCGATAGTTTCAAAAATTTTGAAGATAGAGGGTATTATTTTAATCAAATAATTAAAAAGTATATAAATGCAAGGCGATAGTATTTTTTATAAATTTTATTATCAATGGTGGAAAAACATAGATAAATCTATTTTTTTACTGATAAGTTTATTATTTGTTATTGGATTATTTTTTTCTTTAGTTTCAACTTCTCTAATAGCCTCTGATAAGTTAGATACCAACAGTTATTCCTTCTTTTTTAAACATTTGATTTATGTTTTAATTGGAATATTTCTTATTTTTATATTTTCTTCTTTAAATTCAGATCAATTATATAAATACTCTATTTTTCTTTTTTTTATTTCACTTATTTCTTTATTTTTGGTGCCATTCATTGGTGTTGAAGTTAAAGGATCTAAAAGATGGATAGACTTATTTTTCTTACCAAGATTTCAGCCTATAGAAGTTTTAAAACCATTTTTGATAATAATCTTAGCAATTATTTTTTGTGATATTAGATCAAATATTTTATTTAAGTATTTGATATCTATTATTTTGATATCTGTTATTTCTTTACTTTTAATAGCTCAACCAGATATTGGCCAAACTTTATTAGTAGTATTTTGTTGGGCAGCTCTAATCTTCACATCAGGAATTAATATATATATTCTTTTAGCAATATTTATTGCTGGTGCATCTTTGCTTGCTTATCTTATTATTTATGTTCCTAAGTTTGATTATATCCAAGGACGTATTTTTTCATTTTTTAACAGAGAAACAGGCACTCATAATTTTCAATCTGATAAAGCATTAGAGTCAATTACAAGCGGAGGTTTTTTTGGAAAAGGCATAGGTGAAGGAGTTCTTAAAAATAGAGTTCCTGAAGCTCATACTGACTACATTATTTCAGTAATTTCTGAAGAGTTTGGTGTTGTTGCCATAATGTTAATATTATTATTGTTTTTGATCTTAATTTATATGGTTTTTAAAAAAATAAGTTTTGAAACAACTGATAAAGTTAAACTTATTTTAATTGGATCTATTAGTTTAATATTAATGCAGGCTACTATTCATGTCGGGGTCAATATAAGGTTATTTCCAACGACTGGAATGACATTGCCTTTTTTAAGTTATGGTGGTTCATCGATAATAAGTACGTCAATATTAGCTGGGATAATTTTAAATTTAACAAAAAGAAAAATAACTTAATAAATGACAAAAAAAGTTTTAATTTCTACAGGTGGATCTGGAGGTCATGTGGTACCAGCAATTACAATTTATAATCATTTAAAGCATACTCATGAACCTTTAATTTCTACTGATATAAGAGGCCTTGCATATTTAGATAAGAATTACAATACATTTGTAATTAATACCCCAAAATTAAATAATTATTTTCTTCTCCCTTTTTCATTTTTAAAAATATTTTTTCTAACTGTAAAATCTTTTTTTCTTTTAAAAAAAAATAGTATTTCAATATTAATTTCAACAGGTGGCTATATGTCTTTACCATTATGTTTAGCAGCAAAAATATTAGGCATTAATATTTTTTTAATTGAACCAAATATGGTACTTGGAAGAGCAAATAAATTTTTTTTAAATTTTTCAAGAAAATTAATATGTTATTCAAAGAATTTAATTAATTTACCATCAGGAATTGATCACAAATTAACTACAATTAAACCTTTGATACGAAAAGAATATTATGAAACCAGCTTGTATCAAAAACATGATAATTTATTCACAATTATAATTATAGGGGGTAGTCAGGGTGCAAAAATCTTTGATGAGCTTTTAAATAAATCTTTTTTAAGTCTAGCAAAAAAGATGTCTATAAAAATTATTCATCAAACAAGTAAAAAAAATATAAATTTTTTAAAAGATTTTTATTTTCAAAATAACATTGAAAGTAATGTTTTCAGTTTTGACCACAATCTTAATGAAATTTTAAAACAAGGGGACTTATGCATAACTAGAGCAGGAGCATCTAGCTTAGCCGAACTATCTTTTTTAAATATTCCATTTATAGCAATACCACTTCCGTCATCAAAAGATAATCATCAGTATGAAAATGCAAAATATTATCAAGAACAAGATTGTTGTTGGATTGTAGATCAAAAAAATTTTGATAATCAAAAATTTGAGAAATTTTTGCTTAAATTGGCAAATAAAAGTCAGGATTACATGACAAAAAAAAAAAATTTACAGAAATTAAATTATCAAAATACATGGAATAATGTTAATCAAAAAATATTAAAACTTATTAATGAAAATTAAATTAGCAAAATCAGAACTGATTCATTTTGTTGGAATAGGTGGAATAGGTATGAGTGGCCTGGCATTAATAATGAAGGGTAAAGGTTTTAGAGTTCAAGGAAGTGATATTTCAAATAACAAAAATATTGAAAGATTAAGAAAAGAAAAAATAAAAGTTTTTGTTGGGCATAAGAAACAAAATATAGAAAAGGGAACTATCCTAGTTGTATCTTCAGCAATTAAAAAAAATAATCCTGAGCTTGCCGCAGCTAAAAAAAAACAATTACCCATATATAAAAGAGGGGAGATGCTCGCTAATATAGTATCTTTAACAAAAAATATTGTGGTAGTTGGATCACACGGCAAAACTACAACAACATCTTTAATAGCTTCTATATTTCAAGAAACAAAAATTGATCCTACAATAATTAATGGTGGAGTAATAAATTCAATTAATAATTCTGCAAAGCTTGGGAAAAGTGATTGGTCTATATTAGAGGCAGATGAGTCAGATGGAAGTTTTGTTTTTATACCTCCAACATATTCAATAATCACCAATATAGATAGAGAGCATATGGATTATTATGGTAATATGGAAAAATTAAATAAATATTTTGAAAATTTTGTAAATAAGGTTCCTTCTTTCGGAAAATCATTTATTTGTTTAGATGATAAAAATAACAAAAAATTAATTAAAAATATCAAAAATAAAAACTTTTATACATATGGCCTTCATAACAAATCAAATTTTTGTATTAAAAATATAAAGCAATTAAAAGATCGCTCTGAGTTTGACTTAAATATAAAATTACCTAATAAAAAAAATCAATTAATTAAAAAATTTAAAATTCCTTTATTAGGAAATCATAATATTAAAAATTCTGTAGCCGCTGCTGCATTAGGTTTAACTGTCGGTTTACCAATAAATAATATTAAAAAAGGACTTAAAAATTTTAAAGGGGTTCAAAGAAGATTTAATAAAATTTTCAATTTTAATAATGTAGATTTCTACGATGATTACGCCCATCATCCAACAGAAATCAAAGAGGTGTTGGATGGTGTTAAAAATGTTTATAAAGATTATGAGAAAATATGTATTTTCCAACCTCATAGAATATCAAGATTAAAAGACTTAAAAAAAGAATTTACCTACGCATTTAAAAATGCAGATAAAGTTGTCTTGTTTCCAATTTATACCGCTGGAGAAAAATTAAAGCTTGGATTTAGTTATATAAATTTTGCGAAAGAAATAATTAAAAACTCAAGAGTCCAGCTATTTTTAGTGGACGATAGATTTCAATTAGCAAAATTTATTAAAGCAAACATATATGGAAAAAAAATTGTTATAGGGATGGGTGCGGGGACTATTTCAAATTGGATGAGAGAATTACCCAAATTGTTATAATGAAAATTAATTTTAAAGAGTTGATTTCAGAATTTAATAATAATTTAAAGTTAGATTATGATCTAAAAAAAAAAAATTGGTTTAACATAGGAGGTAAAACTAAAGCTTTCTATAAGGCAAGTGATTTAAAAGAATTAATAAAGTTTCTTAAAAAAATTAAAGATAAAGAAAAAATATTTATATTAGGAGCTGGCTCTAATACACTTATATCCGACAGCAAATTTGATGGAGTCGTAATAAAACTTACTCAAAATTTTAATAATATTTCTTTACATTCTGCAGAAATTATAGTCGCAGGTAGTGCCGTTACAGATAAATCTTTGTCAGAATTTGCAATGGAAAATAGTTTAGGTGGTTTTGAGTTTCTCTCTTGCATCCCTGGCACAGTAGGTGGTGGTATTAAAATGAACGCAGGTTGTTTTCAAAGGGAATTCAAAGATATTCTTATTTCTATTCAGGCAATAAACAAATCAGGCCAAGTAATCACTATACGCTCTAAAGATATTGATTTTAAGTATCGCGACAGTGGATTATCTGAAGATCTTATTTTTTTAAGCGCATCATTTAAAGGTTTTAAGAAAGATAAGAATATAATTAAGAATGAGATAAGGCTACTTAAAGAAAAAAAAGAGCAAGCTCAACCAACAAAAATTAAGACCAGTGGTAGTACATTTAAAAACCCCATAGATCAAACAAATAAAAAGGTTTGGCAATTAATCAAAGAATCTGTGCCATTAGAAAAATCATTTGGAGATGCATCAATTTCTCAAAAACACTGTAATTTTTTTGTAAATAAAGGTAATGCTAAGTTTGAGGATATGAAAAAACTGATAAATTTTGTTTCTGAAAGTGTATTTAAGAAAACAGGAATTAAACTAGAAACTGAAATAAAAATATTAGAATAAGTTGAAAAAAAAAATATTAATTATATCAGGCGGGATATCGAAAGAGAGACTAATTAGTCTAGATACAGGACAACAAGTTGCTAAAGAATTAAAAAAAAATGGTTATAAAATAAAAATATCTGAACCAAATAACAATTTAGAAAAAACTTTAAAAAATTTTAAACCAGATGTAATTTTTAATGCCTTGCATGGTCAATTTGGTGAGGATGGTTATATCCAAACAATTCTAGAGAGGTTCAACATTCCCTACACACATTCAGGTGTAATTTCATCAGCAATAGCCATGGATAAAGAGATCTCAAAAAAAGTATTTATTAAAAATAATATAAATACACCAAAATTTTTTACATATTCTTACGATATTAAAAATAAAGATTTAATAAAAAAAATAAAAAAAAAACTAAGATTTCCAGTAGTAGTAAAGCCTATAAACGAGGGTTCTAGTGTTAATGTGTATATTTGTAACGAAAAAAATATAATTAAAATTCTTAATTCAATAAAACAATACAAAAAAGTTATGATTGAGGAATTTATTGGTGGAAGGGAAATACAAGTTGCAATAATGGGAAATAAAAAACTAGGAGCAATAGAGCTTCAACCAAAAAGAAAATTTTATGATTATCAAGCAAAATATAATTCTAGTGCGAAAACTAAACATATAATTCCAGTTGATTTACCTAAAGGTAAATTGAATACGGTCATGAATATGGCATACAAAGCTCATAGAGCAATTGGTTGTCAGGGGGTTACAAGATCTGATTTCAAATTTTTTAACGATAAATTTTATCTTTTAGAAATAAATACTCAACCAGGTATGACCAAACTTTCACTTGTTCCAGAAATTGCAGCATTTAGAGGAATTAGTTTTTTAGATTTAATCGAGTGGATTATGCAGGATGCATCAAAGAAAAAGTAAAAAATTATTAATTTATTTTTTTTTATTAATATTAATAAGTTCAACTAATAATATTTCATTAAACAATTTAGAATTTCAAAAAGTTAGAAATATTGAAGTTTCAGGATTAAGTGAAAAAGAAAATAGTCTTATAATTGAAAAAATAAAAAATCTTAACTTAAATAATATTTTTTTTATTAATAAAAAAGAATTAAATAATATAATGAATTCAAATCCACTGATTGAAAAATATCAAATTTTTAAAAGTTATCCATCTGCTATTAAGATTATGATTAAAAAAACAAGTTTTATAGCTAAAATAAGTTTCAATAATGAAACATTTGTAATTGGCTCAAATGGAAAATTAATACCTAATAATTTCCAAGCAACTAATTTACCTTATATTTTTGGCAAACCACAGATTCAAGAATTTTTAATTTTTAAACAAATTGTAGATAAATCCAAATTTTCATTTGAGGAAATTGAGAGTTTGTTTTTTTTTCCGTCTAAAAGATGGGACATTAAACTAAAAAATAATATTTTATTAAAATTACCTAATCATTCAACCATAGCTTCTTTAGATTATGCTTATGAATTTTTAGAAGATAATAAAATTGGAAAATTTACTACAATTGATATTAGAATAGATAATCAAATTATATTGAATGAATGAAATTTTCGAGTTTGAAACCTATTTAAGTATTTCCCAAACTAAATTTGGAATTTATTTATTTGATACTAAAAATAGAAAAAACTTGTATGAAAAAGAAATAAATTTTGAAAAAATAAATTTTATAAACTATTCTGATCTCAAAAAATTTCTTGATGATAATATTTTTAGAATAGAAAAATTATTAGGAAAATTTGTTGAGAATATTTTTATTATTATTGATTACGCAAGTATTTTAAATATTCAAATAGGAATTAAACAAAAAAATTATGAACCTTCAAAAAGCAAAACTTACCTACAAAGTTCTATAACTAATGCTAAAGACCTATTCAAAGAAAATTATCCAGATGAAAAAATAATGCATATCATAATAAAAAATTATTTGATTGATGGTAAAAATTATTCTTATTTGCAAGACAATTTAGAGTGTGAGCAGTTAAATTTAGAGATTCAGTTTAAATCTATTTCAAATGAAATTATATACAATTTAAATAAAGTATTAAAAAATTATCAAATAAATATTACTAAGTATGTGGATGGAAATTATGTTAAAAATTTTTTTAATAATGACAAAGAAATATCAAAAATGACTTTTGATATTTTGAATGGTTGTAATGAAAATGAGGTCATGGTTATCCAAAAAAGTACAAAAAAAACGGGTTTTTTCGAAAAATTTTTCAATTTATTTGGGTAAGTATTTGTAGCTTGTTGTAATATAACTTGTTTTCTTAAGGTTCTCTATTTTTGATACATTTTAAGTATGCTTTGTCAAAAAACTGTTAATAGAGAGATAATTATTGATGGTATTGGTTTGCATAGTGGTAAAAATGTGCAAATGAGAATTTTGCCTGGTTTACCAAATTCAGGAATTCAATTTAAAAGAATAGACATATCAAAAAACAATATTGTAATCCCAAGTGTATTTAATGTAACAAATGCTACTTTGTGTACTACAATTTCTAATGAGCATGGAGTTAAAATTTCTACCATAGAACATTTAATGGCAGCACTGTTTGGTCTCGGTATTGATAATGCAATAATAGAAATTGATAACGAAGAATTGCCAATCTTAGATGGCTCAGCAAAAATATTTATTGAGAAAATAAAAAGTGCAGGAATTAAAGAGAGCAATATTCCAATAAAAATAATTTCTATTAATAAAAAAATTACTTTCAAAGAAAATAACAAATTTATTTCAATCGAGCCAAGTAAAACAAATCTATCAATTGATTTTGAGATAAAATATACTAATAGCTTAATTGGAACTCAAAGAAATTTAGTAGATGTTTATAATTCAAATTTATCTGAAATTTACGACTCAAGAACTTTCTGTTTGTTTGAAGACGTAAAGAAATTACAAAGCATGGGTTTTGCACAAGGAGGAAGTTTGGATAATGCAATTGTAGTAAAAGATAACATAGTTTTAAACAAAGGTGGATTAAGAAATGAAAAAGAGTTTGTTAATCATAAAATTTTAGACTGTATTGGTGATTTGTTCCTGTCAGGTTATAAAGTTGTGGGAAAAATAGTTTGCTCACAAGGAGGTCATAAATTAACAAATGATCTTTTGAGAAAAGTTTATGAAGACAAAAAAAATTTTTCATTACATGAAATTAAGGAAAAAACTCTATCAAATACTTTAATGGACAAAGTATCATTAAGATCAATCGCATAAAACTTTAGAAAATCATTAATTTCTGTTAAGTAAAACTATATGAAAAAGTTATTACTGATATTTTTATTATTTGCATCATTATTCTTAAATAACTGCACAAAAAATGAAAAAATTGAAATTATAAAAATTCAAGAAGATAAAATTGAAGATCAAATGATAAAAGCTTACCAGGAGGGAATTATTGCTTTTGAAAATCAGTTATATCTTGATGCAGCAAAAAAATTTAATGAAGCAGAAATTTTATTTCCTCAATCTGAGTGGGCGCCAAAGTCAGCCCTGATGGCAGCATATGCCTATTATTATGATGATTATAATAATAGAGCAATTTCAGAACTTATAAATTTTTTTAAAAAATACCCTAATCACCCGAACACACCTTATGCTAATTATTTACTTGCAATGTCTTATTACAATAAAATCGTTGATGAAAAAAAAGATTTAGAACCCTTAAAAAATTCAAAAAAACAATTCGAATATATTGTTGAAAATTATCCTAATACAGAATTTTCATTAGATTCAAAATTTAAATTAGATCTTATTAATGAAATGATTGCTTCAAAAGAAATGTATATTGCAAGACATTATATGCAAAAAGAAAAATGGATACCGGCTATTAATAGATTAAAATTTATTGTAACAGAATATGATAATACAGTATTTATTGAAGAAGCACTTCATAGACTAGTAGAAATTTATTACAAAATTGGTCTTGAAGATGAGTCTAGAAAATATGCGGTATTACTGGGCTATAATTATCCAGAGGGTGAATGGTATAAAAATACATATAAAGTTCATAAAAAGGAATACAAAATTCAAGATATTAAAAATGAAAATAAAAAATCAACGTTAAAAAAATTAAAATCTCTATTAGATTGAGATGAATAAAAAAGAAATTCAAAAAAAATATAAAGAAAAAATTAAATTATTTAATAAATTAAATAAATTTTATTACGACAAAAGTGACCCGATAGCATCTGATCAGGAGTATGACGTTCTAAAAAAAGAGATTTTATTATTAGAAACTAACCATAAATTTCTTAAATCTAATAACTCACCATCTAATACTGTAGGGTATAAACCATCAAAAAATTTTAAAAAGATGTTACATAAAGCACCAATGCTTTCTCTTGCTAATGCGTTTTCAGAAGAAGATTTGATAAATTTTGAAAAAAAAATATTAAATTTCCTATCTCAAAAAAATAACTTTGAAATTTTTTATAGCGCTGAGCCTAAAATTGATGGAATTTCAGCGTCTTTATCTTATACAAAAGGAAAACTTATACGAGGCTTGTCTAGAGGAGACGGAAAAGAAGGTGAAGATATAACTGAAAATCTTAAAACAATAGGTGATATTCCAAAAGAGATTTTGTCAAAAGATTTTCCACGAGAAATTGATATTAGAGGAGAAGTATTTATACAAAAGAGTGATTTTGAAGATATAAACCAAAATTTTGCAAATCCAAGAAATGCAGCTTCAGGTTCTTTAAGACAAAAAAATCCAGAAGATACAAAAAAAATGCCGCTTAAATTTATTGCATATACATTTGGTTTTGAAAAAGGGTTAAATGTCAGTAATCAAATTGAATATCTCGAAAAATTGAGTGAATGGGGATTTAAAACAAATCCATTTAATAAATTAATATCAGGTATAAATAATTTAATTTTAAACTATCAAGATATTGAAAAAAAAAGAGCAAGTCTAGATTTTGATATAGATGGAATTGTTTACAAAATAAATGATTTTAATCTTCAAAAGAGATTAGGAAATGTTGCAAATGCACCAAGGTGGGCAATCGCTCATAAGTTTTCATCAAACAAAGGTTCTTCTAAGATTTTAGATATTGATATTCAAATAGGTAGAACAGGTGCTTTAACTCCAGTGGCTAAGATACAGCCAATTAATATAGGTGGTGTTTTGGTATCAAATGCAACATTACATAACGAAGATGAAATAATTAGAAAGGACATTAGAATAGGAGACATAGTAACTGTTGAAAGAGCAGGTGATGTTATTCCACATATTTTGTCTGTTGATATTAAAAAAAGACCAAAAAATAGCTTCAAATTTATTTTTCCAAACAAATGTCCCTCTTGTGGATCAAAAACAATAAAAGAATTCAATGAGGTTACCAAAAAAATAGATGCGGTAAGAAGATGTTCAAGCGAAGGCTATTTTTGTGACAAAATTACAATTGAAAAATTAAAACATTTTGTATCTAAAGAAGCTTTTAACATAGATGGGCTTGGAAAAAAAATAATAGAAGGTTTTTGGAAATTAAAATTAATAAGTTTTCCACAAGATATATTTAAGTTAGATTACAATAAAATTCAAACACTCGAAGGATGGGGCAAACTTTCGGTAGAAAATTTAAAGTATTCTATAAATCAAAAACAAACTATCTCGCTAGAAAGATTTATATTTTCATTAGGTATTAGACATATTGGATTAGAGAATGCAAAATTACTTTCAAAATATTTTGTATCTTTTTCAAATTTTCAAAATATATCTAAAAAATATAATTATGATGATTTATTAAATATTGATGGAATAGGTGAAACTCAAGTAAGCTCGATTAGAAGTTTTTTTTCAAACGAATTAAATATTAAAGTATTAAATGAATTAGGAAAAATTTTAATAATAAAAAATTCTGCTGTAAGACAAAAGAATGGACTATTAAAAAATAAATCCTTTTTAGTCACAGGAAAACTAAGTGGTATAAGTAGAGCAGAAATTAAATCATTAATAGAAGAAAATTCAGGATCTACACTTAGTAGTGTTTCAAGTAAATTAAATTATTTAATTACTGGAGAAAAACCAACTAAAAGAAAAGTAGAAAGTGCTAAACAACTTAAAATTAAAATTATAAATCAAGATCAATTTTTGAAGATGTTAAAGAAAACTAGCTAACCATTTTCTCTCATCTTTATTTAAGTATTTTGATATCTTTGAATAAACTTCTAAATGATATTTAAACATATAGTTTTTCTCATCAATTGTTAATAAATCAAAATTTATTAAATCTTTCTCTATAGGTGCCATTGTTAAATTTTGAAATGACAAATTTTTTTTTATTTTTTTTACATAAACTAAATTTTCAATCCTAATTCCATATTCATTGGTTTTATAATACCCAGGTTCATTACTTAAAATCATACCTTCTCTAATTTTTACTGTATTTATTTTTGTAATAGATTGAGGTCCTTCATGAACATTAAGAAAAAAACCAACACCATGCCCTGTGCCATGCGCATAATCTAGGTTACTTTTATTTAAAAATTTTCTCGCTCTTTTGTCAATTTTTTTACCTGTGTCATCTTTATTAATATCAGTCGTAGCAACAGCAATATGACCTTTTAATACTTTGGTAAAAATATTTTTTATTTTTTGATTTTGATTAGAAAAACATATTGTTCTTGTGACATCAGTTGTACCATATTTATATTGTCCACCTGAGTCGCAAAGTAAAATATCATTTCTATTAATAGTTCTGCATTTTTCTTTTTTTGCACGGTAATGTACAATAGCACCATTTGCACCTGAGCCTGCAATTGTATCAAAACTAGGATAGAGAAAGTTTTTATTTAATTTTCTAAAATTTTCTAATTTTTTAGCTGCTTCTACTTCAGTAATTTTTTTTTTATTAATTTTTTTTATCCAAAATAAAAACTTAGTTAATGCTATTCCATCTAAGATATGAGCATTAATCATATTCTTAATCTCTGTTTTATTTTTGATTGCTTTTAATAGATAAATTGGATCTTCTTTTTTTATGATCTTAAATTTAGACTTAATTAGATTTTCATAAAATATTGAACAAGATTTATCATCTACAACAAAGTTTTTTCCCTTAAGATGTAGTATTTTACTTGGTAAAGCATTTACATCTAAAAATTCGTCTTTCTTAATAATTTTATTTTTTAATAATTGCTTACACTTTTTAAGATTACTTATAAGCAGTATTTTTTTTGATTTACTTACTATCAATCTTGAATTGGGAATTGGACTGTTTGGACCATCTCCACCTCTTATATTTAAAGTCCACGCAACATTTTCTGGTGCACTAATAAAAAAATAATCACATTTATTTTTTTTTAAGTATTTAGTTATTTTATTTAATTTAGAATTAATACTTTCACCAACAATACTTTTATCTAAAGAAAAAAAGGGGATTGAAGTATGTTCTTTCTGTTTTTTAATTTCATCAATTAGATTTTTTTTAACATATTTGATTTTATTGTGTTTTAAAAAATAATTTTTAACTTGAGTATTGGTAAATAAATTTGGATCTATGCCAAGCGTAAGATTTTTAAATAAGCTACAATTTATTAATTTTTCAAATCCATAAATTTTAAAATTTTTTCCACTCTCAATTTTACTTTGAATTGTATATCTTCCATCAGTAAATAAATAATTTTTATTTTTAAGAATTATTGCTAAACCAGAAGATCCACTAAAGTTTGAGATTACCTCTAATCGATTTAATTTTGAATATTCAGTAAAATAATCATCATTTTTTGGAATTACATATCCATCAATTTCATATTTCTTAAATTTACTTCTTAATTCTTTTATGTAATTTTTCATTTAATTCTCTTTTGATATCTAATCCAACCAGGACTTCTTGTACCTTCCTCAATTTCAAAATCTTGATTAAAATCAAAATCATCATCATTATTAATTTCCTCATCAAAGAAGGAGTTTTTTTCTAAATGTTTTTCTGGAAGTTCATCAACAAATCTTGAAGCCATGCTATCAACCCAATCTCCTTGATAAAATCTATTCATTGAAAAGGAAATTATAGCTTTTTTCTTTGCTCTTGTAATTCCTACATATGCTAAACGTCTTTCTTCTTCTAGGCCATTTTGACCTTTTTCTTCGATAGATTTTTGGTGTGGAAACAACCCTTCCTCCCATCCAGGTAAAAATACAACATCAAACTCTAAACCCTTTGCGGCGTGCATAGTCATCATGTTAATTTTTTCGCCATCCCATTCTTGATCTACAGAAGTCGCTAAAGAAACGTGTTCTAAAAAACTTTCTAGATTGTCAAATTCTTTCATTGCGCTCAATAATTCTTTAATGTTTTCTAATCTATTTTCATTATCCAAGTCTTTTTTATTTTTAAGCATTGCCGAATATCCTGATTCATCCAAAACAACTTGTAATAATTTTATATGACTTGATTTTTTTACAATTAAGTCATTTCTCCACTTCATCAAAGAATTAATAAATAAACTAAGACCAATTTTAGCTTTTGGTTTAATTAAATTTAGTTCAAGCATTTTTATTGATGCTCTTTCTAAATTTAAATTATTTTCCTTAGCAAACTCATGAATATTTTTTAAAGTACTATCACCTATCGATCTCTTAGGATTATTTACTATTCTCTCAAAAGCCAAGTCATCTTTTTCCTGATGAATCAATCTTAAATATGCAACACAATCTTTAATTTCAGCTCTTTCGTAAAATTTTGTACCACCCAATATTCTATAAGGCATACCAATTTTAAGAAATCTTTCTTCAAATTCACGTGTTTGAAAAATGGCTCTAACCAAAATTGCAATATTATTATAAGAAAACTTTTTTTTTATTTTTTTTTCAATTTCATCTGAAATCCCAATTGCTTCATCTTTACCATTTTTAAAACAGTTTAATTGCACTGGATCACCCTCTTCCATTGTAGTAATCAATGTTTTTCCAACTCTATTTTGATTATTAGAAATAAGGTCTGAAGCCACAGATAAAATATTCTGAGAAGATCTATAATTTTGTTCTAATCTTATTACTTTTGTATTTTTATAAACTTGGTCAAATTCTAAAAAATTTTTTATTTCTGCACCTCTCCAACTATAAATCGATTGATCATCATCCCCTACACAACAAATATTTTTATTTTTTTCTGAAAGGAGAGTAAGCCACTTACTTTGAATAAAATTTGTATCTTGATATTCATCGACAAGAATATATTTAAAATTTTTTGAATAAATTTCTCTAATGTCTAAATTGAATTCCAAAATTTTTACAGTGTGCAATATAAGATCACCAAAGTCACAAGAGTTAAGGTCTGTTAATTTTTGTTGATAAATTTTATAGAGTGGAAGAATTGTTTTTTCATAAAGATCTTTTTTATTAATTATTACTTCATTTGGATAAAATCCTTTATTTTTCCAACGATCAATTATTGCTAATATAAACTTTGGAGATAATTGTTTGATGTCTATATTTTCAGCTTTACAAATATTTTTAATAAGTCTGATCTGATCATCTGTATCAATAATAGTAAAATTGGAATTAAGATTTGCAGCAGATGCATGTTTTCGCAATAATTTCGCACAAATAGAATGAAATGTGCCTAGCCATGAAAGTCCGACTGCGGTAGAGCCAAGTATTTTACTGACTCTATTTTGCATCTCTTTAGCAGCTTTATTTGTAAATGTTACTGCCAAGATTTGATTGGGAAATGCCTTTTTTTCTTTGATTATATTGGCAATTCTTGATGTTAATACTTTTGTTTTGCCTGATCCAGCCCCAGCAACAATCAGTAAAGGCCCATCAAGATGCATTACAGCCTCTTTTTGTGCTTCATTTAAATTTTTTAAATAATCGTTGTTTATCATTTAAAATAATACTTTATAAGCTTTCTTGGTTGTTATGAGCAAAACAAAATCTTTTTTAAAATATTTCAAAAACATCAATAATTCAATTAATAGTCTTTTAGAAAAGAATTTAAACAAGTTAAATTTTAAAAATTTAAGTTATTTATTTAAAAATAATAAATTAATTTTAATATTTGTCGCAGTTTTAGTATTATTTGTATCTTATTTATTGATACCCACTATTTACAAACAAACTGATATTTCTAAAGAGTTAAAAAATGAGCTACAAAATAAATTTAATTTAAATTTTAAATTAAATTCAAACTTAAAATACAATATTTTTCCAAGACCTCATTTTACAATTGTAGATTCAAATATATTTGATGATAAAAGTGAAATTTCGAAAGTTAATAATTTAAAAATTTTTGTATCATTAAGTAATTTTTTTTCGTTAAGTGATATCGAAATAAGAGATTTAATCATTGAAAATGCAAATTTTGATCTTAGTAAAAAAAATTACAATTTTTTTATTAATCTTCTAAATAAAAATTTTGAAGAATCAAATTTAATTATTAAAAATAGTAATATTTTTTTTAGAAATTCTAATGACGAGATACTTTTTATAAATAAAATTATTAAAACAAAATATTATTATGAAAAAAAAGAACTTAAAAATGTTCTATTTTCAGAAAATGAAATTTTTAATATTCCTTTTTCAATAGAAACTTATTTTAATGCGGATAAAAGTAAAATTTTTTCTAAGATAAACTTAAATTTAATTAAACTCAAGATAGACAATGAATTAAGTTTAGATAAAGAAAAAAAAATAGGAAACACTGAATTTATTTTTAATAAATTTAAAAGAAATGCAAATTATCAAATAGAAAAAAACTCATTCAAATTTCATGTATTTGATAAAATAGAAGAACCAAGTTTGACATACAAAGGAGAATTGAATTTTAATCCTTTTTATGCCATTTTAAATGGAGATCTTGAGGAGTTAAATTTAAATTCTCTATTTGGATCTAATGCAATAATTCCACAATTTTTAAAAACTGAAATATTGAATAATAAAAATATAGATTTTTTATTAAATATTAATGCAAATAAAATTTACAAAAAATTTGATTTTAGAAATATTCATTTAAAGTCGAAAATTCAAGATGGTTTAATTGACACAGATAAAACTACATTTGAATGGAAAAATTTAGCAGAATTTGAGTTATTACAAAGTTTAATTTTTGTTGAAGATGGAGAATTAGTCTTGGATGGAAAATTAAAGATTAAAATAAAAAATTATAAGGATATATATAAATTTCTTCTTACACCAAAAAACTATAGGAACGAGATTAATCAAATTGATTTAAATTTTAAATACAATTTCGATCAAAATATAGCTGAATTAAAAGATATTGTAATTGATAATAAGATTAATCAAAAAGTTAATAAAACTTTAAATAATATAATTTTGAAAAAAGATGATCTTCAAAATAAAATCTATTTTAAGAAGTTATTGAATCAAGCAATTAAGAATTATTTTGGGTAGATCATTTTTTTAGGATCAACTATTTTGTTATAATTTTTCTCGTTTATTAATCCTGTTTTTAAAGTTTCATGCTTTAGAGTAGTATTATTTTTTAATGCAGTCTTTGCAATTTTAGCAGCATTATCATATCCAATATGAGGAGCTAGTGCAGTTACCAACATCAAAGAATTATCTAAATGTTCTTGAATTTTCTTTTTATTAGCCTTAATTCCTTTAACGCAATAAAGAGCAAAATTTTTTGTGCTGTCGGCAATTAAATCGATTGATTGTAAGATGTTATGAGCAATTAAAGGTTTAAATACATTTAGCTCGAAATGGCCGTGAGATCCTGCCATTGTTATTCCATTATGATTTCCAATTACTTTTACACAAACCATTGTTACAGCTTCACATTGTGTTGGGTTTACTTTCCCTGGCATTATTGAGGACCCTGGTTCGTTTTCAGGAAGAATTAACTCTCCATAACCAGCCCTTGGGCCTGAACCTAGGAAACGAATATCATTAGATATTTTCATTAAAGCTACAGCACAGGTATTAAGAGCACCAGAAAAATTAACAATTGCATCATGAGCAGCAAGTTCTGCAAATTTATTTGGAGCTGGTTTAAATTTGATCTTAGTAAATTTAGAAATTTCTTTTACAATTTTTTTGTCAAAATTTTTCTTTGAATTTATTCCAGTACCAACTGCAGTACCTCCTTGAGCGAGAAATAAAATTTCCTTTAAAGCATATTCAATTCTTTCAATACTTTTTTTTACTTGGAAATGGTATCCAGAAAACTCCTGTCCGAGAGATAATGGAGTAGCATCCTGTAAATGAGTTCTTCCAATTTTAACTATATTTTTAAATTCATTAGATTTTCTTTTTAGTTCCTTTTCTAAAATTTTTAGGCTCGGCAGCATTTTAGAAATAGTCTCTTTTGCAATAGAGATGTGCATTGCAGTTGGAAAAACATCATTTGTAGATTGAGACTTGTTTACGTGATCATTTGGATGAACAGGCTTTTTGGTTCCTTTTTTTCCACCTAACATTTCTATAGCTCTATTAGCAATAACCTCATTTACATTCATATTTGTCTGTGTTCCCGAACCTGTTTGCCAAACTTTTAATGGAAAATTTTCATCTAATTTACCTTTAATTACCTCATCTGATGCTTTGATTATTGCTTTAGAAATTCTACCATCAATTAATTTGTCATTTGCATGTACTATTGCGGCTGATCTTTTGATAATTGCAATTGATTTAATGATTGAAATATTTACTAAAATTTTTCCAATATTAAAAAATTTGTTGGATCTTTGAGTAGATGCTCCCCAATATTTATCATTTGGAACATTTATGCTTCCAATACTGTCGAATTCTTTTCTTAATTTCATTGATTAATTTTTAAGTAACAAATAATTATTAACATACAATAAATTTTTAAAAACATACAGGAGCATTATGTCGAATTTTTGCAAAGTAGGTACATTTATGAAAACTTTTGGTCAGGAAGTTAAAACAAAACCATCATTTAGTACTGATAAAATAAATAAATTAAGGTTAGACTTAATCAAAGAGGAACTAGAAGAGCTTACAGAAGCTATGAATAATAAGGACTTATTGGAAGTGGCTGATGCGCTAACAGACATATTATATGTAACTTATGGAGCAGGGCACGCCTTTGGAATTGATTTGGATAAATGTTTTGATGAAGTCCAAAATTCAAATATGAGCAAGTTAGACGAAAATGGCAAACCTATTTACAATGACTCTGGAAAAGTCATGAAAGGCCCTAACTATTTTAAGCCAGATCTATCAAAGTTTGTGAATTAAATTTCTAACTTAAAGTCAACTGCAGGAGCGCTGTGTGTAATACTGCCAATAGAAATTCTGTTAATTCCAGTAGACGCAATGGCTTTAACAGTTTTTAATGTAACATTCCCTGAAGCTTCAGTTTCATATAACTTTTTAGCAATTTTAACACCATGTTTTAGATTTTTAACACTCATATTGTCGAGCAGAACAGTATTAAATTTTAGACCTAATATTGATTTAAGTTGTTTTATTGTATCAACCTCAACCGTAATTTTTTTTCCTTTTTTGTTTTTTATTGCCTTTAAGACTAAAGTTTTTAAATCTGAACTAGCAATATGGTTATCTTTAATTAAATATTCATCACTTAAATTAAATCTATGATTTGTACCACCTCCTAATTTAACAGCATATTTTTGTATAACTCTTAGATTAGGAATTGTTTTTCTTGTACAACAAATTTTAGTTTTTTTTCCAGCTAATTTAACAAACTCATTTGTTTTAGTTGCTATTCCAGAAATGTGAGATAAAAAATTTAAAGCAACTCTTTCAGCGATTAGAATATTTTTTGCATTACCTTTAATTAAAGCTATTAAATTTCCTTTATTAACTTTAGAACCATCTTTTTTCTTAATAATGAATTTTATTTTATAATCAATTAATGCAAAAGTTTGTTTAGCAAATAACAATCCTGCAACAATTGCACTTTGATTTGCAATTAATTTAACCGTTACAATTTTATCATCTTTAATTAAACTTGAAGTGATATCTCCTGAAGGATAAAGATCTTCATTTAATGCTAGCTTAACAGTACTTTTGATAAATTCTTTGCTTAGTTTTATTTTTGACACTTAATTATCTGCCAATTGCTGCCATTCTCTCTACTGATATTCTGGCTTTCTCAATTGTTTCTTTGTCCATAATAATTTCACCAGTTTCGTTCTCTAAACAATCTAATATCTTTGGAAGTGTAATTTTTTTCATGTGAGGGCACATATTACATGGTTTAACAAAGTCTACATTTGGATTTTCTATCTGGATATTGTCACTCATTGAGCACTCAGTAACCATCATTACTTTTTTTGGTTGATTATCTTTTACATATTTTATCATTCCAGATGTTGATCCTGCAAAATCACTTGCTTCAATTACATCAGGAGGACATTCTGGGTGTGCAATAATTTTAATTCCCGGGTTATTTTTTCTTATATCCTCTATTTCTTTTTTATTAAATTGATCATGGACAATACAAATTCCTTTCCAAGAAATAATTTCAACATCAGTTTGAGAAGCAACATATTTGGCCAAGTAATCATCAGGTAAAAATATTACTCTTTTTACTCCAAGTGATTTAACTATTTTAACTGCGTTTGCAGATGTACAGCAAACATCTGTTTCCGCTTTAACTTCTGCAGATGTATTAACATAAGATACAACAGGAACGCCTGGGTATTTTTCTTTTAATAGCCTAACATCTTTACCTGTAATAGATGATGATAAAGAACAGCCAGCATCCATATCAGGAAGAATTACTTTTTTATTAGGGCTCATTAATTTTGCCGTTTCTGCCATGAAATGTACTCCAGCCATTAAAATAATATCAGCTGAAGTTTTTGAGGCTTCAATTGCTAATGCTAAAGAGTCTGCAGAAAAATCTGCTACACCATGATAAATTTCTGGTGTTTGATAGTTGTGAGCAAGAATTACAGCATTCTTATCTTTTTTTAATTTATTAATTTTATGAATATAAGGAGCATGCACTGACCATTCAATTTCAGGCATAACCTTAGAAATTTTTTGATAAATAGGATCTGTTGCTTTACGTACTTCTTGTGTAAATTCCATGAGGATTTTTACCAATTTGAAACATAATTGTCATTCATTTATTATGAGACATATCGCGGTCGTGCTGAAATTGGTAGACAGGCACGGTTGAGGGCCGTGTGGACCTAGTCCATGAGAGTTCGAGTCTCTCCGACCGCACCAAAGTGAATTTTATAGGAGTTTGTGATGGATAAATTACTTTCAGTAATATTTATGATTGGGGTATTGTTATTAGTTCTTCCAAGTTTTTTACAATCAAATTCTCAATTAAAGCAATTTCTTAAAAATCTAAGTATTTGGATTGTTGTAGTATTTATAGTTTTAATAATTGTTTATTTATTTAAATAGGAAAATCATTTTTTTATCCAATCAGGTTTATTGATATTTATTGAAGCTTCTTTAGTTATAAAATTTGCTTTTTCATCAAAGTTTTCGTTTAAATATTTAATTAAAGCAAAGGGGTAGTCGCTATCAATTAAAACCTTACCTATTTCAATTTCATTATTAAATATACTTTCACCTTCGTGTAATTTTCCATTAATTAAATTTATTGGAAACAATCTTTTTGAAAGCTTGTTCTTTAATTTAATTCGTGCTGTATTCTCTTGGCCAACATAACAGCCCTTTTTGAAATCGATTCCATTTAATTCTTCAAAATTACACTCAATACCAAACAATTTGTCTTTCAATTTATTTAAATCTTTTGGAACAATTCCAAGACTATGACTTAATGAATAATATTCTTTCAGATTTGCATCGTGAAGATCTAGTTTTTTCAAGGATAAATAAAGTTTCTCCAAATTTATAATCAATCTAGCACCCAACTTTTTATTTCTTGGATCTAAAAATATTGGATCTTCTCTATATTTAATTGTGCATCCAGGTTGATCTTTTACTTCATCAAAAGTTAAAAATTTTTCTTTAGAAAATGCCGCTACAACAAATTCATTACTTAAATTAAGAATTTCAACTTTTGATCTTAGCTTATATAGGGATAATTGTTTGAACAACTCCTCTGCCTGAGGTTTTTCACAATCCAAAAGATATCCAGACTTATGTTTTACAATTATAAATTCATATAAAAATTTACCTTGGGGTGTAAGTAATGAACTAAAACAACTATTTACATCGCTTACTTTGTTTATGTCGTTACTAATGAGATTTTGAAGAAATTCTTTAGCATCTTCACCATTAATGTAAAGAATTGCTCTGTCATTTAAAATATAAACGTTTTTTATATTCATAATTGATTAATTATAGATTGTAATATAATAACAATTTCTCAAAATGTTAGATCTTATAATTAAAAACGGACAATGCTACATCGATGGTGAGTTAAAAGATGTAGATGTTGCTATAAAAGATGGAAAAATTCAACAGATTGGACAAATTTCAAAAGAGGCAAAAGAGACAATTAATGCAGAAGGCCATACAGTATTACCTGGTTGCATAGATACCCAAACACATTTTAGAGAACCAGGATCAACAGATACTGAGGATCTTCATTCAGGGAGTAGAGCAGCAATAGCAGGTGGTATTACAAGTGTATTTGAAATGCCGAACACTAATCCACCAACTTCTAACATGAAGGAATTTCAAAGAAAATTAGATCTCGCAAAAAACAGAATGTATTGTAATTATGCTTTTTATTTTGGAGCAACAGCAGACAATGCAGATGATTTAGCAAGTTTAGAAGGGTTAGAAGGATGTTGTGGTATTAAACTTTTTGCAGGATCTTCAACTGGAAATTTATTAGTTGCTGAAGAGGATGATATAGATAAAGTTTTTCAAAATGCCTCAAAAGTAGTGGCTGTTCATTCTGAAGACGAAGCAATTTTAAATGTAAATAAGAAATTAATAAAAGAGGGTGATGTTCATTCACATCCTGTATGGAGAAGCGTAGAATGTGCAATAGCATCTACAAGAAGGATTGTTAGAATTGCAGAAAAGCACAATAAAAAAGCTCATGTGCTTCATATTACTACGAAAGAGGAAATAGACTTTTTATCTCAGCACAAAGGAAATATTACATTTGAAATAACTCCACAGCATTTAACTCTTTATGCTCCAGATTGTTATGACAAGCTTGGAACTTATGCTCAGATGAACCCTCCAATAAGAGATAAATCTCATTATGACAGATTATGGTATGGAGTGAGAAATAATTTTAATGATACCATTGGATCCGATCACGCTCCGCATTTAAAAGAAAATAAAAATAAGGTATATCCTAACACGCCTTCAGGAATGCCAGGAGTTCAAACTTTAATGCCTGTAATGTTAAATCATATTAATGATGGAAAATTATCTCTAAACCAATTGATGAATTTTGTTTGTGAAAATCCAGTTAAGATATTTGGAATTAAAAACAAAGGATTTATTAAAGAGGGCTATGATGCAGACTTTACAATTGTCGACATGAACAAAACAATCGAAATTAAAAATGAAAATATAGAAAGTAAATGTAAATGGTCACCATTTAATGGTTTCAAATTTAAAGGAACACCTACTCATACAATTGTTGCAGGGAAAATTAAAATGCAGGATGGAAAAATTTTTGGTGATCCTGATGGTACACCTTTACAGTTTAGCTAAGCTTTCCTGTAAAACTATTCACTAAAATTATACCTATCACTATTAAGAATAGTCCCATTATTGCTTGCCAAGCTAAAGTTTGTTTAAAGAATATGTATCCAAGAATTGCTATAGTAAAAATTCCAAGACCGCTCCATGTTGCATACATAATAGCGATAGGAATTTTATCTGCTACAAAAGTTAAAAGATAGAAAGCACAAAGATAAAAGAATGCAAGAGCAGCTGTTGGGATAAGTTTTGTAAAATTTTGAGTTACAGGTAACAACATTGTACCAGCAACTTCAAAAAATACTGCACCTGCAAGAAATAAATATGTTTTAATCATTATTTAATATTTTGTTTTGTATTAAATCTTCCTTTATTTCTTGTAATATTGCTGGATCATCAATTGTAGGAGGTATTTTATATTCCACATTATCTGCAATTTTTCTAATTGTTCCTCTTAAAATTTTACCCGATCTTGTTTTTGGTAATCTTTTAATAACAATCACTACTTTAAATGCAGCAACTGGTCCAATTTTATCTCTTACCATTTGTACACATTCTTTAGATATGGTTTCATTATCTTTATCAACACCAGATTTTAAAACTATCAGACCAATAGGTAATTGACCTTTTAATTTATCTACAATTCCAAGTACTGCACATTCAGCAACCGATTGATGTTCTGATAAAACTTCTTCGATGGCACCTGTAGATAATCTATGACCTGCTACATTTATAATGTCATCAGTCCTAGACATAATCCAAATATAACCATCATCATCGATATGGCCCGCATCATATGTTTGATAATATCCCTCATAATTAGACATATAATTTTCTTTATATCTTTGATCTGCATTCCATAATGTTGGGAACGTTCCTGGAGGCAATGGAAGTTTTACAACAATATCCCCCATTTCATTTGGTTTAGCTAAAGATTGATCTGGCTTAATGATTTTGACATCATATCCAGGTACAGCTTTACAGGCTGAACCATATTTAGTTTCCATCATTTCGATACCAGTGCAATTTGAGCTAATTGCCCAGCTAGTCTCTGTTTGCCACCAATGATCAATTACTGGAACTTTAAGCAAACTCTCAGCCCATTTAATTGTGTCTGGATCAGCTCTTTCCCCCGCAAGAAATAAACTCTCAAAACTGCTTAAATCGTATTTAGAGAAAAACTTACCTTCAGGATCTTCTTTCTTAATAGCTCTGAAAGCTGTTGGAGCTGTAAAAAGTGATTTTACTTTATAATCTGAAATAATTTTCCAGAAAGCCCCAGCATCTGGAGTTCCAACTGGCTTACCCTCAAATAAAACTGTAGTGCATCCTTTAAATAAAGGAGCATAAACAATATAAGAATGCCCAACAATCCAACCAATGTCACTTGCTGACCACCAAATATCATCTGTATCAATGTTGTAGATATTTTTCATAGTCCATTTGAGAGCAACAATATGACCACCTATGTCTCTCACTATACCTTTCGGGGTTCCTGTTGTGCCTGATGTATATAAAATATAAGCAAATTCATTTGAGTTCATCTCAACACAGTCTTCATCCTTAGCATTAGAGACCACTTCTTCCCAGCTGACCTCATTTGGAGCATTTAATTTAACCTCATGACCAGGTCTTTGAAACAAAATCATTTTTTTAATTTTATGATTTGCTATTTTTATAGCTTCATCAACAAGTGGCTTATACTCAACGGTTCTTCCTGGCTCAAAACCACATGAGGCAGTCACTAATAATTTTGCTCTACTGTCATCTATTCTACTTGCAAGCTCATTTGAGGCAAATCCTCCAAATACAACAGAGTGAATTGCACCAATTCTAGCACAAGCTAGCATAGCAACTACAGCTTCAGGGATCATTGGCATGTAAATAATCACCCGATCACCTTTATTAGCTCCTTGAGATTTCAATGCCCCTGCAAACTTAGAGACTTTTGACCTTAATTCCTCATAAGTGAACTGACTTTTGTTACCTGTGATTGGACTATCGTATATTAAAGCTGTCTTTTGAGCTCTTCCTTGATCAATATGGATGTCTAAAGCGTTATAACAGGTGTTTGTGACACCATCTTCGAACCATTTGTAGAATGGAGGGTTAGATTTATTTAAAATTTTTGTTGGTTTTTTAAACCAAAAGATATCTTCAGAGGCTTCTTGCCAAAATTTTTCAGGATTTTTAATAGAACTTTCGTAAATTTTATTAAACGTAGAATACATAGATATTTGATTCGAATTCCCTAATTTTTTTGGTTTTTAACTTATAAATTGTATTTAATTTTAAAAATTAAGTAAAATCAATGCTTATTAGTGACAATTAAGTCTTCATAAATCTAATTTAATTTGCTATTTAACCACAATCTTGGCTTAGGGAGACCTAAGTCTAGTTTATATAAACTAAAAAATAAAAACTAACGAAGAGGGAGTTTTTTATGAAAAAACTTAAATTGTTTGCTTTAGCAGCTATGGCTCTGATTGGATTTTCAGGTATAGCTATTGCAGCAGACGCAACGATGTTGATGCAAGATGACTTCGTCGGAATATCATTCTGGGTTATCTCTATGGGAATGTTAGCAGCTACTGCTTTCTTTTTCATGGAAGCAGGCAACGTCGCATCAGGCTGGAGAACATCAGTTATTGTTGCTGGTCTAGTAACTGGTATTGCATTCATACACTACATGTATATGAGAGAAGTATGGGTTGCTACTGGAGACTCGCCAACTGTTTACAGATACATTGACTGGTTAATCACTGTGCCATTACAGATGGTAGAATTCTATTTAATTCTAGCAGCTATTAACAAAGCAAACTCTGGAATGTTCTGGAGATTGTTAATTGGTTCATTAGTAATGCTAATCGGTGGTTACTTAGGTGAAGCAGGATATATCAATGCTACACTAGGTTTCATTATCGGAATGGCAGGTTGGGTATACATTCTTTATGAAGTGTTCTCAGGTGAAGCTGGTAAAGCTGCAGCTAAAAGTGGTAACAAGGCTCTTGTAACTGCTTTTGGTGCAATGAGAATGATTGTTACAGTAGGTTGGGCAATTTACCCATTAGGTTATGTATTTGGTTACTTAACTGGTGGAGTAGACGCTAACTCACTTAACGTCGTTTACAACTTAGCTGACTTCATTAACAAAATTGCATTCGGTCTAGTAATTTGGGCTGCTGCAACTAGTTCTGCGGGAAGAAGAGCTAAGTAATTAGCTAAAATTTAAATTAAGGGCAGGTACAATTTTTGTACTTGCCCTTTTTTTTTACCTTTATTAAAATTATGTATAATAACTATACATAATTTTTATCTATGGATGTTAAATTAGAAAAATGGCACAAATGCCAAGTTGATAAAGAAGTTCTTAAAGAGCTTTCTAAGAAATCAGATATAAAAGGATTTCAACATATTTCAATTTTTTTTGGACTACTTTTAGTAACAGGAATTCTTGCATATCAAACTTGGGGCACTTGGTGGTCGGTATTTTGGTTTTTAGTTTATGGAAACATTTATTCTTTCTCTAATCCATTATGGCATGAGACAGGTCACAAAACTGCTTTTAAATCTAAATTTTTAAACGAACTTTTTTATTACATCTCTTCATATATGGCTAACTTTGAACCAACTAGATGGAGATACACACACTTTGTTCATCACGGAAACACTTATTCAACAGAAAATCCATTCGATCATGAAATTGAATATGGAAATGATTTAAAAGAAACGCCAAAGCGCTTAATTATAAATATAATTCCATTTTTAGATTTAGTTTTCTTTAAAAAACATATTTCGTTTGAAATCATTCAACATGCATTAGGAATTAAAACAAAGGTTATGCAGGATAGCATTCCAGAAAATGCACAAGCAAAATCAATTTTTATTTCAAGAATTTATGTTGCTATTTGGTTTTCAATTATTTTATGGTCTATACTTGTTTCTTCTTGGATGCCTTTATTGTATTTTGTTTTGCCACAATTTTATGGAAAAACTTTACACAAACTTGTTGCATTTACTCAACATGCAGGTTTGGCAAGAAATATCAAAGATCATAGAGTTACATCACGTGAAATGTATTTAAATCCAATACTAAGTTTTTTATATTGGAAAATGGAATATCATTTAACTCATCATATGTTTCCAACAGTTCCATCATATAATTTAGATAAATTGCATCATCATATAAAAAATCAATTACCAAAGCCAAATGATGGATTAATTGATGCTTATAAAGAAATTATTCCAGCATTGATGAGGCAAAAAGAAGATACAAGCTTTTATATAAAAAAAGAGCTACCTGAACCTAAAAATATTTAAAAATACACCAGGTATGATTTTACTTACTTGCCCTATTTAGATAAGAAACTATATATAACGCATGGCAAAAATTACTTATCACACCCACGATAACAAAATCCATGCAATTGATGTTCAAAATGGATTAACTGTAATGGAAGGAGCAATACAGAATGACATTCCTGGCATAGATGCTGATTGTGGAGGAGGAATGGCGTGTGCTACTTGCCACGTTTATGTCAAAGAAGAGTGGTTAGATAAGCTTCCAACAAAAGAGGATGGTGAAGAAGATATGCTTGATATGGCTTTTGAGCCAAAAAATAATAGCAGGTTGAGTTGTCAGTTAATTGTTTCAGACGAACTAGATGGTTTAGAAGTAAACATTCCTTCAAAGCAAGGCTAGATGAATAAAACAGATGTATTAATTATTGGAGCAGGGCCAACAGGATTATTTTGTGCTCATCAACTTGGAATTATAGGTTTGAGCTGTGAGATTGTGGATAACCTTGATAAAGCTGGAGGCCAATGTATAGAACTTTATCCTGATAAACCAATTTACGACATCCCAGCAGTACCTGAATGCACAGGTGAAGAATTAACTAATAATCTTTTAAAGCAAATTAAACCTTTCAATGTCAAATTTAATTTAAATGAAAGAGTAGAAAAATTAAAAAAAAAACAAAATAGATGGCATGTTAAAACTTCTGGTGGAATAGAGTTTGATGTTGCAGCAATTGTAATAGCTGGTGGTGTTGGTTCTTTTGAGCCTAGAAAATTTTCAGTAAAAGAATGTGAAAAATTTGAAGGAAAATCTTTACTCTATTCAATAAAAGATAAATCTATTTTTAATGATAAAACTATTTCAATTTTTGGGGGAGGAGACTCAGCCTTAGATTGGGCTATTGAGCTATCAAATACTTCAAATGTAAATCTAATTCATAGAAGAGACGGTTTTAGTGGAGCAGAAGCTAGCGTTCAAAAAGTAAAAGAACTAAATGATCAAGGAAAATTGAATTTATATACAAAATTTCAAATTGACTCAGTTATGGGAGATAAAAAAATTGAGTCTGTAAAAATAAAACATGATGAAGGTGAAATTAAAGAAATTAAATCTGATTATGTGCTAGGTTTTTTTGGTTTAATAATGCAACTTGGTCCTATATTGGATTGGGGTTTAAATATTGATAAAAAAACGGTTAAGGTGAGTACTGAAAACTTTGAAACAAATGTTAATGGAATATTTGCAATTGGTGATATTTGTTCTTATCCAGGAAAATTAAAATTAATACTTTCAGGTTTTCATGAGGGAGCATTAGCCGCAAGAGGTTGTTTTAAATATGCAAAACCAGATGAGAAATTAAGATTTGAATTCACAACAACTTCCAAAGCTGCACAAGAAAGACTTGGCGTTAAAAAATGATAGAACTTTTTTCTGCTAACACTCCAAATGGATGGAAAATTAGCATCATGCTTGAAGAAATTGGTTATGATTACAAAGTAACAAAAGTTGATCTTGGTAAAGATGAACAATTTAATCCAAAATTCATAAAGCTAAGTCCATTTGGAAAAATTCCTGTCATCATTGATCATGAAAACAATAAAAGCATCTTTGAGTCTGGTGCAATCTTAATGTATTTAGGTGATAAAAGTGGAAAACTTTATAATGAAAAAGATAGGTTAGTAATTAATCAATGGTTGATGGCTCAAATGGGAACAGTAGGACCCATGATTGGTCAACATCATCAGTTTCATCACTACAATCCAGGTAAAAGTGAGTTTGGTGAGGAAAGATATTTTAAAATTACTAAAAGACTTTATGGAGAATTGGATACAAGGTTAAAAGAATCTAAATTTCTTGCTGGCACTTATTATACTATTGCTGATATTGCAACATGGCCATGGATTGCAAGACATGAATGGCATGATATTGGCTTAAAAAATTATAAAAACCTATCAAGATGGTATTTAGAAATAGCTGAAAGAGAAACTGTTGTAAAAGGTTATAGATTTATTGACAAAGAAGCCGAAATTCCAAAACTATAAAATTTATCCAAACAATCTATAGAGAGTGCTGAGAATTCCATAACCAGAGAATTCAATAGCGACAATGATAACAATAATTAAAATTAACTTTTTATTCATTTTAAAAATAAATATAGCAACAGCACAATCCAAAAGAAAGTATAGTAAAAATAAATATATTTCTTAGCAAAAAGAAATGAAATTGACTTTTGTTTAGTAGATTTTTTTTTCATTTAGTCATCTGCATGAACTTTTTCATTTTTTTCATGCTTTTCTTGAGCTGCAATAGTATATTTTGCTACAGGTCTAGCCATTAATCTTTTTAATCCTATTGGTTCTGCTGTATCTAAACAATATCCATAAGTATCTTCTCTGATTCTTCTTAACGCCTTATCAATTTCAGATATTAATTTAATTTGTCTATTAATTGCTTTCATTTCTACATTGCTATCAATATAGGAGTTTGCTTGATCAACTATGTCTGCAGAAATATTATTGTCATCCATACCACCATTATAAAGAGCTTCATTATTAGCTTTGATTAATTCCTTTTTCCACTCAGTCAGTCTCATTCTGAAATATACTTTATGCTTTTCGCACATATACTTTTCTGTATCTTTAGGAATATAAGATTTTGAAATTTTTATGGGAGCTTTTACATCAAACTTTGGTTTATTAGCAACTTTTGTTTTAGGTTTTGAAACTTTAGCTTTTGTTTTGGTAGTTTTTTTTTTTACCTTAATAGTTTTTGACATATTATAATTTTGAATTTCGGCAGTATATTCAGCAAATTTTGGGTGTCAAGATAGCTGATTTGTTATAAATATTTATAAATGATTAATAATACAAGAAATATTAATAATATATTTTATATTTTTATTACTTCACATTTAATATTTTGGACTTTAGTTCCATCATTAACTAATCAAAATTTACCATTAGATACAATTGAACATTTGGCATGGGGAAGTAATTTAGATTGGGGTTTTGTTAAACATCCACCAATGGTTGCTTTTTTTCCAGAAGTTTTTTTTCAAATTTTTGGTCCACAGGACTGGGCTTACTATTTACTTAGTCAAATTTTTACAATTATTTCTTTCTATTATGTGTTTAAATTTTCAAAAGAATTTTTTAATAATGACATAAAAAGTTTAATTTCCGTTTTATTAATTGAGGGAATTTTTTTTTATAATTTTACAACCCCAGAATTTAATGTAAACGTTTGCCAGTTGCCCTTCTGGACACTAACTGTCTATTTTTCTTGGAAAATTTATAATAGTAAAGAAATTAAATTTACTGATTGTTTATTAGTTGGATTATTTGCAGCTTTTGGATTTTTATCTAAATATTTATTTATTTATCTTTTAGCATCAATAAAACTCCTGTTTATCTACTTGTTATTTTTTAAAAAAGATAGAAAGTTTGATTTTAAATATCTGATTGCTGTTGAGGTATTTATAATTGTCTTAGTTCCCCATCTGATATGGCTAAACAGCAATGATTTTATTACCGTTACTTATGGACTTTCTAGAACTGGATTAGAACAATCTAGTTTAATTGATCATATAAAATTTCCGACAATTTTTTTGATAAAACAGGTTGGATTACTAATTCCATTCTTATTTTTATTTTGGTTATTGGTGAAAAAAATTAAATTTAATTTCAATTTTAAAGATGAAAAATTACTTTTTTTACTAGTGATCAATATTTTGCCGATTATATTAATTTTTTTAACATCAGTTACTACAGGATCTAAAATACGAACAATGTGGATGACACCTTTTTATTTGTTTTTTGGAACTTTATTTGTCTATTTGTTTCAAACTCAAATTAATATTAAAAAGCTAAAATCATTTATGGTTGGATTTATTTTTTTATTTTTTTTGTCACCTATACTGTATGCCTATGTATCAATATCAAATAGTGACAAAAGAACCGATTATCCTGGTAAAGAAATTGCTATTAAAACTCAATACGCATGGGACCAACAATTTAAATCAGAAATTAATGTAGTTTATGGAAATGAATGGAATGCAGGAAATTTATCATATCATCTTAAGTCAAGACCTGTATGGGAAGGTCCTGTAGAAAGAAAAAAACTTGATCAATTGAAAGATTATATGTGTCTTGATAGTATTTGTGTAGGGTCAAGATAGATGAAATATGTAATTTTAATTCCAATTTATAACGATAGAGAATCTTTGAAGTTACTGGTAGAAAATATTAATTCTGAAATTAAAAATTTAAATCATGAGATATCTTTAGTTGTTATAAATGACGCATCATCACAACAGATAATTGATACTTATCCAAATATAGAAAGCATTAGTTCGTTTGAAATAATAAATATGAAAGAAAATAGAGGCCACGCAAGATGTATTGCTTCTGGCTTGAAATATATATATGAAAAAAAAGATTTTGATTTTGTAATTCCTATGGATGGTGATGGAGAAGATAGACCTGAAGAAATTAAAGATTTTATTCAACTTTCAGAACAATCAGATGAAAAGTCAATTACTGGTGAGAGAGTTAAGAGATCTGAAGGTTTGTTTTTTCAATTATGTTATCAATTTCACAAGTTTTTAACTTTAGCGTTTACGGGGCAATCAATTAAATTTGGGAACTTTACTTGTTTATCAAAATCAACTGTAAAAAAATTGCTGAAAGAAAAAGCTATCTGGAACAGTTTTTCTGGAACTTTAAAAAAGATTGAAAAAGAATTAATTTCAATTCCTTCTACTAGAGGCAAAAGATATTTCGGTCCATCTCATATGAGTTTCTTTAATTTGTTAAAACATTCACTTTCAATAATTAGTGTATTTAGAAAAACTGTCCTAATTAGATCAGCTTTATTTATAGTATTTTATATTTTACTTATTAAAAGCAATGCTTCAGTGATAACTTCATTACCATTAGTTTTGTTGTTGATAATGATTTATTCAATTTCTAGTTTAGCTTTAAGAGAGAATATTGAAGAATTTGAGAATTCCTTAATAAATATTCATGATATTGATAAAATAAAATAAAATAAATTATGAAAAACTTTTTTAGAAAAGTTGCATTCGGAATTAGTCTTGTGGAGGAAGCTCCATCAGATCCATTAATTTGGGCACAAAATCAAGTCGATGAAATTCCAAATTTTTCGTGGAAAGGAAAAATATACTCTGAAAAAGAACTTAGAAAACATTATAGAGATTGGGTTTATGGTGATAGAGAAGTTTTACGAAAAAAATATAAAGATAACAAAACTCTTTATAAAACGCATAAAGATATTTTAAGACATAAAACAGGACAAAAGTTCTGGGAGTCTTTAGAAATATCTATCAGACATAATGAAGGTATCAATAGTAATCATCCTGTATTAGCCAAACTTTGGATGTTTTGGGGAAATTTCTTTGCAATCAGCGAAAAAGATTTTTTAGCAAACTATTCAACAGGTGCATATCAAAGAGAAATTATTCGACCAAATTTAAATCAATCATTCGAAAAAATGGTTTACGATGTTACAACGTCATGGGCAATGATCCATCATCTAGATAATAGTGAAAGTGCAGGACCAAAGAGTGTTACGGCTAGTGAAGAATGGAGGCGCAGAAAAAAAGAACCCGCAACAATTAACGAGAACCACGGTAGAGAGCTCTTAGAACTACATACAGTTTCACCGAAAGCTGGATACACTCAAGAAGATGTTGTTCAATTAGCATATATTATGACAGGCTGGCAACATAGATGGAGCAAACGAAATTTAGAAACAGGGAATGTCTGGTTTAATTCAGAGTATCATCAAAGAGGAAAAAAAACTGTTTTAGGAAAAGAATATAAAAGAGGAAAAAAAGCATTAGCAACTGTGATCAAGGATCTGGTAAATCATCCTAATTGCAGAGATTTTGTTGCTGAAAGACTTTGTAGATATTTAATCACAGATGAACCTACAAAAGATATGAAGCAACCTATTATAGATGCTTTCAAAAAATCTGATGGACATTTACCAGAGATACATAAAGCAGCAATAAAGGTGGCATTTGAGTACAACGATAAATATAAAAAATTTCAAACTCCTGAAAATTGGTTAATACAAGTTGCAAAAATTGCTGATTTAAATTGGCCACCATCACCAGAACTAATGGATAAATACGAGCTTGGTCAGAGACCGTTTGACTCACAACGAGAACCTGAATGGATTTTACAAAATATTGGTCACCATCCTTACAGAGCAAAACAACCAAATGGTTGGTCAGACCATTCTGATGATTGGATTTCGCCAGAATTATTAATTAGAAGACTTGTATATGCAAAAGCAAGTTACAATTTTTCTAAAATGGAAAATAATAAAAATGCTGAATATTATGAAAGTATTGTTGAAAAAAATTTCGATAATCCAAGTAAAATGATGAAATATATAAATCAAAAAAGTAGAGCTGTTGAAAAACATACTTTACTTTTTAACCACCCGGAGTTCTTAAAAGCATGAAGATATCAAGAAGAGATTTTTTAAAAACCACAGCTTTAACGTCATTATATTTTGCTGGTTTTGGAACTGCGAGCCATGCAAATTCAGAATCAAAAAAAAATTTAGTTGTAATTATGTTACGTGGAGGTATGGATGGCTTGTGTGCTATTCCAGTTAAAGGTGACAAAAATTTTGAGAAACTAAGAAGCAAAATTAATCTTGATAGAACTTTAAAATTATCATCAGATTTTGATTTGCACCCAGCATTAAAAACATTCAAAAGTCTTTGGGATCAAAATTTAAGTGCAGCAGTGCATGCAACAAATATTCCTTATACAGGCAGATCACATTTTGATGGTCAAAACTTAATGGAGTCAGGTGGAAAAATTCCTTATAAAGAAAAAACGGGTTGGCTTGGTAGAGGAATGAAATCAGCTGGGCTAACAGGACAAGGATTAGCTCTAGCTCTACCAATGCCTTTATTGATTAGAGGTGTTCCAATGAACAATAATTATTTTCCTGTAGGCCGCAGTTTGCCATATCCTGCTACTCTAGAATTAATAAAACAAGCATACAAAGAGTACGATGAAAAATTATTAAGTGATAATTTAGAAATAATTCTAAATAGAGATTTTAACAACAGATCAAGAGATGACGCATGGATTTTGGCTTCAAGCGCTGGTACAGAGTTATCAAAACCTGATGGGCCGAAAGTTGCAGTTTTTGAAGTGGATGGTTTCGATACTCATGCTGCACAAGGAGCAACAGATGGTGCTCATGCAGATTGTCTATCAGATTATGACAATATCCTTAGATCTCTAAAATCTTCAATGTCTGAAGAGGCATTTAATAATACTTTAGTTTTAACCCTAACAGAGTTTGGAAGAACAATTAAACAGAACAGCAGTAATGGAACAGAGCATGGTTATGGTTCAGCTATCTTAATGGCAGGTGGATTAGTTAAAAAAGCACAAGTTCATACTGATTGGCCAGGACTTAAGAAAAAAGAATTATTTGAAGGAAGAGACTTAAATTCTACAATAGACTCGAGAGCAATTTATGCTTCTGCAATGTCTAGAGTTTTTGACGTAGATTTCAAAAAGATTACTAAAGAAGTTTTTTGGGGAGAGAATTTAGAAAATTTATCTGATAAACTTTTTAAAGCTTAGTCAAAAACTTATCCACAGCCTATAATTTGAATTGAAATAGTATTCTATAAAATATAGCCTTTTCATCGATGAGAATTGAAGAAGAACTTAAGCTAGATTATTCAGATGTACTGTTTAGACCTAAAAGAAGTACA